>NZ_JBFHKV010000228.1:0-9346 GCF_041595215.1 Stieleria sp.
GTGGAACACGGCGGTGATCCAGGCGACGCCCAAAATGTTGAAAACGATATGGAAATAGGCCGCCCGTTTGGCGTTGGTGTTGGATCCGAAGGAAGCCAACCACGCGGTGATGGTCGTGCCAATGTTCTCACCCAGCACCAGCGCCGCCGCGGTTTCAAAATCGATCACGCCGATCTGGGCCAGGCCGATCGTGATGCCTAGCGTGGCCGAAGACGATTGCACGATGAAGGTCAGGACACAGCCGACCAGTGCGCACTTCAAAACGCCGAGATAGGTGTCGGCATCGAAGGCCTTGAACCAAGCCTCGAACTCGGGCAACTCTTTGACGATCGCGAAGCCGTCTTTCATCAGTTCCAAACCCAGGAACACGAGCCCCAGGCCCATCACGGCCAAGGCAGCGTATCGCAGCCGATCACGCTTGGAAAACAGGTAGAAGAATGCTGCGGCGCCGGCCAACGGCAGGCCGTATTTTCCGATCTTCAGAACCAGGATCCAGCCGGTGATCGTGGTCCCGATGTTTGCCCCCATGATCACGCCGACCGCTTGGGTGAGCGTCATGAAACCACTGTTGACGAACCCCACGACCATCACCGTCGTGATCGAACTGGATTGCACCAGCATCGTGACCAAAACGCCGACCCCGGTGGCCATCAAGCGATTGTCCGTGACGATGCTGATCATCCGCCGCAGCCCGTTGCCCGCGATCGCCTGCAGGCCCTCAGAGAGGTTCTTCATCCCCAGCAAGAACAGCCCCAGTCCACCGAGCACCGTGAAAATCAACTTCCAGTAATCGGGTTCCCACAGCTCGACGTAGAACTTGGTGTCGACGGTTTTTCCCGAGGCACTCGTCGCCCGCAGCAAGACCTCACGCTTCTTGGCCGTTTTTCGTTGCCAATTCAATTGAAGCCGGTGTCCGTCGACCACCGCCTCGGCAACATCTTTTTTGCTCCGCAGGACTTCGATTTCGAATGGTTCGTCGCCGATCTCGGTTTCGGCAAAAATTTTTGATAAATCGATCAGCGTGGCAGGGGATCCGAGAAACGCTTTCTGGTCCGGGATCAGCTTGATCGTCAATCCGTCTGAGTCGCCCGGAATGTCGGTCGCCGGGTCGTCCGAGACAGTCTCCGATGCGCTGTCCGATGGACTGTCCGTCTGCGGCGCGGCGACCACTGCGCGGGCGAGTTGACCGGCAAGGATTGCCGAGACGAGCAACGCAAGACCAACGCCCCTCCAACCCCGGCAAACCGATCGCAAGCGTTCGGGAAACCAACGAGCCGTTGAATCGAGAGGGAGGAGCCGACCGAAGCTGTTTTTGGGGTTGCGCGTCACTGTCATGCTACGTTGTGGGCGAAGGCCGAAGAGCCGGTGTGGTTGCGACGAGGTGGTGGCCAATTAACCCGTGCGTATTCGCCCGCCGTTCTGCCGACGAGAGCGTCCGAACGGACCACGGGCCAAATTGCGATGAAGCTTGTGCTAGACTCACGGCAATTTCCTGGAAATCTTAATCTCTTATCGGACCGCTGTGTTGCTGGCTGAAGTCACATCCGACTCGTTGCAGATCGGGCCTCTTTTGATGGGCTTGCTCGGCGGATTGGCATTGTTCCTGTTCGGGCTGGAGCAGATGTCCGATTCGCTGAAGTTGATCGCCGGGGACGGTTTGAAAAAACTTTTGGCGGCGCTGACGACGAATCGTTTCACTGCGGCATTGGCCGGTTCGATCGTGACGGCGATTGTGCAATCCTCGTCGGTGACGACGGTGCTGGTGGTCGGTTTTATTTCGGCCGGCGTCATGACTTTGACGCAATCGATGGGCATCATCATGGGAGCCAACATCGGCACCACGATCACCGCTCAACTGATCGCATTCAAGATCACCCACTACTCCCTGCTGTTGGTCGCGATCGGTTTTTTTACGCTGTTCGGGACGAAGAACGAAACCGTCCGACACTACGGCCACCTGATCATGGGTTTCGGACTGATCTTCTTCGGCATGCAATTGATGAACGACGGAACCGCGCCGCTGCGTTCCTACGCTCCGTTTGTCGAAATGATGCACCAGATGGACGATCCGCTCTGGGCGATCGCGCTGGCGGCGGTGTTCACGGCCTTGGTGCAAAGTTCGTCCGCGACGACGGGGCTGGTGATCACGCTGGCCGGCCAAGGGTTTATCTCCTTGGAAGCCGGCATCGCGCTGATTTTTGGTGCCAACATCGGCACGTGCGTCACGGCGGGGCTGGCATCGATCGGAAAACCGCGTGAAGCGGTGCGCGCGGCCATCGTCCATGTGCTCTTTAACGTTGCCGGCGTCGTCATCTGGTTCGCGTTTATCCCCCAGTTGTCCCAGATCGTCACGTGGATGTCGCCGGCAAGTCCTGAGCTGACCGGTCGGGCTCGCGTCGCCGCCGAGACGCCGCGTCAGATCGCGAACGCGCATACCGTCTTCAATGTCGCCAACACGGTCTTGTTGATCGGGTTGACCACTCCGCTGGCCTGGCTGGTCACGCGTCTGGTGCCCGAGAGGCTGGTGGCCAAAGTCGAGCCGGATCACGCCAAATACCTGGATCCGATCCTGTTGCAAACACCGGCCCTGGCGATGGATCTTGTTCGCATGGAACTGGGGCGGTTGGGTTCCGCGGCGCTGCACATGATGCGGGGCGCGCTGGAGACCGTGATCCACGGGTCACGCCAGGAAATCGACGCACTTCAAGATCTCGATGATCATGTCGATGCGCTGCACGGAGCCATCGTGACTTATCTGGGGCGACTCTCGCAGGAGCAACTGACCGATCGCCAATCGGAACAGTTACACGACTACCTGGCCGTGGCCAATTATCTGGAAAGCATTGGCGACATGATCGAATCGAACCTGATTCAGGCGGGGCGCGAACGAATCGCGAACCATTTGACCATCAGCGAAGAGACCGAAGCGGTCCTGAAGGCGTTGAACACCGAGGTGATCCGGGCAACCGAACGGGCGATCCGATCGGTCGTCTCCGGCGACGTCGAGATCGCGCAAGAAGTCTCCGCGGCGAAATCGACGATCAACGCGCTCTCCGACAAGGCCGAACGCCATCTTTCGTCCCGTCTGGCGGCGAAGGCACCGAATCGATTGGCCATGTATCGACTCGAATCGGAGATCATGGAATACATCAAACGGATGTATTACTTTGCCAAACGTATCGCCAAAATCACCATGGTCGATCAGGCGGAAGGTGTTGTCCTGCAACAGCCGGAAGCTATGGAACGGGATGAAGCGGCGATTCGTGATCACGACCCCGTGGTGTAACCGCTACGTCACTGACCGACCGGGTCCGACAAACCGATGTCGATCGGTTCGGCCTGGTTTTCGAAGGCCTGAGTCCACGGGATTTCGAAGCATTCACAAGCGTTGGTCGAGCTTGGTACTTGCCGTGTGTGGTCTGGTTTCTGGTGTTTGAAATGATCGATCTGTTTCGCGCGTGCATCCAGTTCGGCGCGCAACGGTTCGATCCCAAAGGGCACCGGGTCGGTCGGCGTTTGATTGATTTGTCCTTGAAGGATTTGATTGACGCAGTGCTCGCGAGCCGTACCGATGCTTTGGTCGAGGATGATTTGCGGCGTGATGAAGACCAGCAATTCGCTCTCACGCGTGGTGGCCGAACGGTGCCGGAATAGTTTTCCGATGTAGGGGATCTTGCCAAATCCGGGGATGGAGCTGCGTTCTGCAATCCGCGTGCGTTGCCGCAGACCGCCCAACACGATTGTTTGATTGTTGGCCACTCGAACGGTGGTTGTCGTCTCGCGTCGGTCGATGATCGGTGCGTTGTCCGGTTCGCTGAATCCGGTCAACAAACTGAAACGCGGATTGACGACCAACGCGATCGTGTCATCGTCGGCAATGTGCGGCACCACGTTCAACGTCACGCCGGCCTCGCGGAATTCGGTCGTGCCGATGGTGCCTCCCTCCAGGCCTTGCGTCAATTGTTGATAGGGCACCTCGGTCACGATTTGAATTTCCGCCTTCTCATGATTCATCACAACGACGTTCGGATCGGCGAGCAAGCGAGAATCGCCGGCGGTGTCGAGCGCTTGAATGATCGATTGAATGTTCATGTAGCGATTGAGGCTGGTCAGGGTGACCACGCCGTTTGCGCCTGTGGCCAGCGGCGACGTGACGGCATTGATCGCAACCGATTGCGCCGCAGTGCCGGTCGCGGCGGAGATGGATGCACTGTTGACGCCGGAGTTCCAGTTCACCCCCAGTCGTTCCAGGTCATCGGTGCTGCAGTCATAAATCAATGCCCAAATCCTGACCTGCGGGCGGGGCTGATCCAACTCGGCCAGCGCCAACGCGATCCGCTGGACATTGGCTGTCTTGTCGGCAACCACGACTTTGTTCTCGAGCACGACGGCCGTGGCTTGTCCACTCTCGCTCAACAGCGGTGTGATCGCTTCGGTCAAGATGTCAGACGAAACGTATTGAGTTTGAAAGACGCGGACGATGTCCCCGTCCGGGGAAGTCGAATCGCCATCGATCACCCGCTGCTGAACGTTCGCCGAGCGTTGCTCCTTGCGATATCTTGCGGCCGCGGTCTCCAAGGATTCCAGATGCCGTCGCACGGTGTCGATGCGTTCGGGATAATCGATCACGACGATCGAGTTGCTTGATTCGACGCCATGGGCTCGGCCCTCGGGCGAAAGCATCGATTCGATCGACGACAAGACGTCACCGGGAGTGCAGTGCACCAAGCCGATGACCTGGGTTTGAAAGAGCGGCAATTGATCGCCCAGATTTGCCAGCGGAACGATCGCCAGACTGCTGCCGACGACACGGTAACCATACCCCCGCGTGATCAGCAGAGAATCCAAGATGTCATAGACAGCCGTGTCGGCGAACGACGCATTGACCGTTCCGGTGACTTCATTGCCAACGACGATGTTCAGCCCACTGACGTCGCGAACGGCAAACAGGGCTTCCAGCAACGTGGCGTCGCGGAGGTCCAAGCTGAATCGCTTGGACAGCTTTTGCTGGATCTCCGCCGAGACCTCTTTCTTGACCGACAGATCGGTCTGTGCGGAAGCCCCACCCATCAAGCACAGAGACAGCGCCAGCGCAATCGCTGACGCCAATGGCGATCGCGATGCCATGATCCGCCTTCGTTTGACTTGAACACACGTGGTGTGGGGATCCAAAATACCTCTCCGTGGAATGGTCCGGTCTGGTGCGAAAACACCGATCGGCGCGTCTGAGCATCCGTGCCCACCTGCTCAATCGAACGTCTCGGCAAGGTTGAACAAAGAAATCTCAACGTCCAAGATCAAATGTCCGTCATTGCCCTCACGCTGCAAGGTCATGTTTGACGGTACGGCAAAACGGTCCAGTCGGGTCAGCGCGATTGTGAGCTTTGTAAGCTCTGCGAGACTTCCTCCGACGGACAACGTCAGCGTCCGCGTCTCCAGCATGAAGTTCGTTTCTTCGGCGTCACGCGCGACGTCTTCATCGAAGGGATTGTCGTTGACATGCCAGTGGCGAATCACGGGGTGGCTCATCGTCAAACGCCTCACCCGACAGCCCATCTGCTGGGCCAGTTTCGTCACTCGCTCGCGGACCTGTGCGGCCGCGTCGCCGTCCAACATCTGGTTGCTAGCATTGGGCTTCGACTCGACTTCTTTGAGCTTGGCACGCAGCAGATCCAGGTTGGACAACGAGTAGGAGATCTCGCGGAGTTCGGTGTTGTACCGCGCCACTTCGGCTCGGCTTCCGGTGTAGTGGTCCCAGGCGGGGATCACCAACAGCAAGGCCAGCACGACGGCGGTCGCCCACACGATGGTGCCGCGGCGCGGATGATCGAGAAACGCTTGGACGAATTGGTGATCCACGATCAATTACCCCCGACGGTGGTCGATGCAAATCGGATGGATGATTCCGGTTGCTGCTGCGGCTGGACGATCGCCGAGACTTGGAATCGAAATTGGGCGCCGACGCTATTGCGAGTCGCGCTGGTGGATTCGAGCGCGACGTGCGAAAACATCCCGGTCTGTTTCAGTCGATCGATATAGGTGTAGACGGCTTCACCGGAATAGCTGGCGCCGCTGATGCGGACGGTCTCATCGTTTTCGATCCGCACGGATTCCAACCAGGATCCCTGGGGAAGGCTTCGACCGGCTTTGAGGAACACATCGGCCCAATCACGTGTCGGAATCCCGGCGGCCAGGGCGTCGACCTGTTCGGCTCGCTGCATCCGCCGCTGCAGGGTCAAGCGAATCTGGTTTCCCTGAGCGTTTTGCAGCGTCAGCGTTTCGATCTGCGCCTCGGTGCGGAGCGCCAAGCGACGGGTGTGTTGGCCCATCAGAAACAGCGCCAGGGCGATCGATGCGGCCAGCGTGATGGGCCAGGTGTACTGGATCAGTGGAATCCATTGAACTCGACGTCCGGTGCGCAAGGTGGACACCAAATCGTTCGTTTCTTCGGCAAACCGTGCATCATTGTTCAGCCGCGCCAGTCCGATCGCCGCGATCGTACCGGAGTCTTCCGAGATTTCGCCTTGGACCTGAAACCCTTCGCACAACTCTTCCATCGGAAAACGTTGGCGGCGCAGGATCGAAGGTTCATCCAGACTTTGATCCAGCGATTCGTGGTCGGAATGTTTTTGGGTGACAAACAACGTCGACAAGTCGGCCGACGCGGTGGGCAATTGGGCATGGATGTAACGCCGCAAACACTTCAGGTGTCGCTGGACGATCGATCCATGGGTCACCGACGCCTCTGGAATGGCCGGACGATAATCCAGCAACAACCGGCCTTGGTAGGAGATGCCAAGGTCAACCCGGCCCAACTCTTCGACCATAAACAAGACCGGCTCTTGGCTATCTTTTTCATAGGCGTGCAGGATTCGGCACAGGACCAACATGCTGTGTTCCAGATGGGCCAACCGCATCCCGGCGGACTGGACCGCCGCGGCGATCGCATCGACCATCTGCCGAATCGCGATCGTGACGCAGACACGTTTCCGTTTGGCGTCGATCCGATGGGTGCTCTGGCAGCTGACCTTGCTGCCCAATCCCATCCCGATATAGCGTTGGGTCCGGTGCGTCAGTTCGCGAATTTCGTTGTCGACTTCTTCGTTGTCCCCGGCGACCACGCGGGTCACGCAGGGGTTGCCGCCCAGTCCGACCGTGACGGCTTGTCCGCCGAGGTTGTATTTGGATGCCAGTTCGTTGAGTGCACCGGTGAGTGTGTTGTCACTCCAGTCACCATGTCGCGGGCCACTGTCGGCGGGAAACGCGATTCGCTCGACGATCAGCTTCGATTCGCCGCCGGACTTTTCGACGACTGCGATCGCGATGCCCGACGGCGAGACATCCATGCCGACCGTTCGGCTGACGCCTTTTCGTCGATCGCGACGGACGCGCCGTCGCGGGGACTGTCGTCGTTCAACCGTTGCGGGTTCGCGATCCGCGGCCTTCAATAAATCGCTTTGCAGTTTGCTTGCCATGGTCGCGTGTTCAACCTCCCTGTTTGACGGTGACGTGAAGTGTTCGCGTGAAGTTCCCGACGGTCCCGGTGGACAACAGATCCACGGTCCCGTCCGAACCATCGGTGACGGTCACCCGGTAGGTCCATCCGCTTCCGGCCGGAAACTCGGTACCCGGAATACCGCCCCGCCAGGAGATGTCTTTTTCCAGCTGCGCGAATGCGTCATTCAGTCCCGCCTCGGCCAGATAGCGAGCCTCATCCCATTGGCGTGTATTTCGTAGTGCCATGTAACGCATCATTTCGGCATCCAGTGTCGCCACGGCCAACGTGCTGACCAGCGTCATCACAAAGATCGCCAGCAACAACGCGGCACCGCGTCGCACGGGATACTGTCGTGGGAAGATCGTTGCGTTCATTGACTGACCCCTTGTCGGTTTACCATGATCGGATCCACACCTTGGAATGGGTGGTCCGCTGTGCCACGGCAGATCTGGGCAAGGTCACTGTCACAGAAACCTGTAGGACATGAATGGCGTCGGGGTCATTGGTCGCGGTCACACCATCGGCGGCGAAGCCCGAAAAACTCAGATCGTCAACATGTTGAGCGAGCATCGATTGCGACGGATTCGAAAAATCGCGAAACGTCACCACGCCCACCTGTCCGCTGCGATTGGGGTACCACTGCCAGGTCGCGGTTCGGTCGTCCGGCATTTTTAACGTGATGGCATTGCCGTCGGCCGAGATCGATTCGACACCGACGGCTTCACGTGCCGCGCGAACAAAGTGCCGTGAGGTGGCATGCATCTGCTGCAACACCGCATACTCGCTGTCGATGGTTTCCCAGGACTGGCGGGCGGTGCGCATTACGAGCGACAACCCGGTCATCACACCGGCCAGCATGCTGCCGGCGATGACCAGTTCCAACATGCTGACACCGCGGCGTCGCCGGTGAGCAATCGATAAGGACGGTTGTCTACGGATCACTGAACTCGCTCTGGTAGGCGACAAGTTTTGCAATTTTGGTTGCCAATCTGACACGCTGCTCGTCTGCGTCGAGCGTGGCGTCGGCATCTTGATCGTGCCAGACCATGACATCGATCGTCGCCAGTTCGCCGGGCCGTCCGCCGGCCGCGATCGCATCCGATTTCGAGACTTGGAACCACACGCCGGCTTGCCCGATGCTGCCGAAATTGCCGCGATGAGAGTTCAGTTCCCAGTTCGCAGCCGTGTACGCCAACTCCTCTTCCAGCTTGCTGGTGCACAAGGCCAGACGCGTTTCGGCGCGTTCCAGGTCTTCCGTGTTGGCGATCCGTGCGCGCGTCAATCTCAACGCCGGAACCAAGGCAATCGTGATCACGATTGTTGCGGCAATCAGCTCGAGCATGGTTTGTCCAGACCGCGGGTTGCTTCGGTTCATGGCGAACCCTCCTGCGTTCGGATCATCCGCGTCAGCGGTTCCACTTGGACGGCGAACGAACGATTGGGACCTCGCAGTTGGGCCGCAAACGGTTGCGAACCGACTCCTTCAAAGTCGAACCAGATTTCGCTCGCAGTGGCGGACACGCGGACGCGTTCGGCGACGGGGTGGGGGCCCTCCACGGTCACCCGAGAGCCGTCTTGGCGCCGCCCGATGACGGACCAACTGGTCGCGGCCGCCGCGGGGCCTTGCATCACCACGCCGTGCGGATCGCCCGTGCGAATCGCCGCGCGCTGTGCGTGAAGCATTGCCAAGGACAGCAACCTTGCTTCCGATCTCGCACCGGTGTCGCCAAAGGTGTCACGCCCGAATCGCATCAATGCCGCGGTCGCAAACACTCCCAGGAGTGTGACGACCACCAGCAACTCGATCAGGCTGAGGCCACTACGTAGACGTCGACGTGTCAACACGGA
>NZ_JBFHKV010000229.1:0-9336 GCF_041595215.1 Stieleria sp.
CCCGCAGGTTGATCGGTTTGCGGAAAAAACACTGCGCGCCCAACGCGATCGGCTGTTCCGCCGTCGTGCCGTGCGCCCAGATCCATTCCGCCTCGTCGGCACGGAGGTCGCCGGAACCGGCCAGGACCATCGTCGCGATCAGGGGAATCAGCGCGGCGAAGGTGATGCCCGTGCCTGGCCGACGAAGACCCGTGCGTCGCCGACGAAGAAGTGAATGACGTGAATTCGAAACACGAGTTCGATTTTCGTTCCAACTGCCGTCCATGGCGCAATCATCTTGTGGAGGGGTGTGCGACAAAATACTTTGGCAACATAGGTGGGGCGGGGAAATCGATGCAAGATCGATTCCCACATTGCCATCGACTCGATGGGCCGGTAGTGTTCCCCAGCCGCTTTGCTCCACCCCGTCACGACTCCATCCCCTAGAAGAAGTGCGCCGCAATGAGTGATTGGATTCCCGTCAAACAAGCTCGTCTTGCCGAGTCGGCCGGCCGTCCCTGTGAGATCCGCGGCTGGGTTCGGACACGCCGTGATAGCAAAGGCGGTTTCAGCTTCATCGAAATCAACGACGGATCTTCGCTGGGCAACCTGCAGGTCGTCGCACCGGGTGAGCTGGACAACTACGCCAGCGAAATCCAAAAGTTGACCGCCGGCTGCAGCGTCGTCGTTCGCGGCCAATTGCAAGCCTCCCCGGCCAAGGGGCAAGCCACCGAACTGCACGCCAGCACCGTCCGCGTCCTCGGCTGGGCCGACCCGGAAACGTATCCGCTGCAGAAAAAACGGCACTCGTTCGAAAAACTGCGTGAATGGGCACACCTGCGTACCCGCACCAACACGCTCGGCGCGGTGATGCGAGTCCGCGACCAGATCTGTCAATCGATTCACCGCTTCTTTCACGAAAACGGATTCCTGTACGTCAACACGCCGATCATCACCGCCAGCGACTGTGAGGGTGCCGGCGAGATGTTCCGCGTCACCACACTGGACTTGGAACGATTGGCCAAGTCCGGCGGGCCGGTCGATTTCTCCTTCGATTTCTTCGACAAGCCGACCTTCCTGACCGTCAGCGGGCAACTCGAAGGCGAAACCTATGCGACCTCGCTGGGACGGATCTACACCTTCGGCCCGACCTTTCGCGCCGAAAACAGCAACACGAGTCGGCATCTGGCGGAGTTCTGGATGATCGAACCCGAAGCGGCGTTCTTTGACTTGGCCGACAACATGCAACTCGCCGAACAGTTTCTCAAGCAAGTGTTCTCCGAATGCTTGCAGTGTTGCGGGGAAGACATGGAGTTCTTTGATCAACGGATCGAGAAGGGAAAAATTGACCAGATCCGCGGCGTGATCGACCAACCGTTCCAACACATGACGTACACCGAAGCGATCAAGGTGTTGGAATCGTCGGGGCAGAAGTTCGACTACGAGATCGCCTGGGGCAGTGACCTGCAAGCCGAACATGAACGCTACTTGACCGAGAAGCATGTCGGCGGCCCGTTGATTCTGACCGACTACCCCGCAACGATCAAACCGTTCTACATGCGAGTCAGTGAGGATGCAAAAACAGTCGCCGCGATGGATGTGCTGGTGCCGGGCGTGGGCGAAATCATCGGGGGCAGCCAACGCGAAGAACGCTTGGACGTGCTCCGCAAACGCATGGCCGAACAATCACTCAGCGAAGACGACTATTGGTGGTACCTTGACCTGAGGAAGTATGGAACGGTCCCGCACGCCGGATTCGGCCTGGGGCTGGAACGCGCCGTTCAATACGTCACCGGGATGGCAAACATCCGCGACGTGATCCCGTTTCCCAGGACGCCGGGGAGTGCGGAGTTTTGAGAGGGGGAGACAAGGAGACAAGGAGAAAACGTGCGGTGGTCCGGCTGCCGCTTCTATTATTCTGCCTTTTCTTTAGTCCAATCCTGCTAGTTCGCAGAGGTGTGCGTCGGCGACCGGTTGGGGGCAGCTCCAGACGAGAAAGAACAATGCCTGCTGGCACCAGCGACCGATCGGATGATCGATCATCATTCCGGCTCCTTTGGCGGTCGTCATGGCGGCGTTGGTCGTCCGCTGGACCAAGCCGTTGGCCAGTGTCCGGATGGCTGCTGAATCCTGACCGCTGTCTCCTCCCGCGGCTGCTCGAATCGTCTGGTGCAGCCGTTGGTGTTCGTCATTGAATCGGTCCACGATCGGGATCAGGTTGCCTCGCCGGCTGGATTCCTCACGCAGATACTCCAGCGCCGCGTAGGACAAACCGAGTGCGAGTGCGGAGGTCTGCAGTCCGCCGGCCCCGGTCGGGGCGGATCCGTTCGGTTTGGCCGGAGTCAAAACGTTTTGACGAGGACCTGAGAGCACTCGCCCCTCGGGGACAAAGACATCGTGCAGCTCGATCGCATCGGTGCAGCTGGCCGACATGGCGACCATTTCTGCGCCGCGGCCGGGTTGGACGCCTTCGTCCGACGGATGGATCAGGACCAGGATCTGCGTCGCGTCCTCGCATGTCGCGCCGACGACGACGTACCCGACCGCGGGTGCTCCGGTGACCCAGGGAATGGTGCCCGACAGGCGATAGCCCGATTCGCCAAGCTGCTCAGCCGCAGTTGCGACGACGGCGGGGCGTCCCAAGTGCAAGCGGCTGGTCGTCAAATGACTGATGCCCACCGACGCGATCGTCGTGCCATCGATCAGCGTCGGCAGCACGGATTCTTGTAAGACGCTGGCAGCGTTGCCGCCAGCGGCCAGCCGATCCGACGCCGCGATCCGTTTGATCGCGCCGACATGCTGAGTGATCACAAAGGTGGTCAACAAGTCCGCCCGGGCCAGACCAATCAGCGTCTCGATTTGATCGACCGCGGTCCAAATCGGCTGGTCGGTCCACGTCGGAGAGATCCCGCTAAGGCCGCCAAAGATGCCGTGCTGGCCGCATCGCAATAGCGAGTCCGCAGGCCAATCACTCGTCGTCCGCCATCTGGATGCTTGCGAGGCGAGTGTCTCCAACAAAGACTCGAAGTCGGCGCTTGTGGTGGAATGACGCATGTCGGGAGTGTTGCAAAAGGAGCCAGGGGCCGAGATTGCCTGGACGGAGATCGTTAGGTTGGACGTTTTGCGGCGAGTTGGCAAGGTTGTAGGGGAAAACCAAACCGTTTGACGACACCCCAGTCCGGAAACTTTGGAAGATTGCCCGCCCCTGCGACGACCGTTGCTTGATTCGTGGGGGCAAGTGGTCGACAACAGAGTCCTGAGCCCTTCAGGAACGTTCGCTAAGTGCGACACTGACTTCTCTACATTGTGCGACGGGATCGCTATGAGCCAAACCGAATTGCCGCCCACCAAAAATATCTCGTCTAACCCTGCAGCGGGGACGTCGGATTTCGTGAGCGAACTCAGTCATGCAGACGACTTGTATGGCAAGCTCTGGACGCTTGCTAACAACCTTTGGTGGAGCTGGCATCCGGAATGCGACGCGATCTTTCGTGACGTCGATCCGATTCGCTGGCGACAACTCGGACATAACCCGGTGGCCTTGTTGCGTGAGATGACGCCGGAGCGACTGGCCGACCGCGCCGGCGAGTTAGTGCTCCACAGCCGCATCAATTACGCCTACCGTCGCCTGCAAGAGTACCTCAATTCCTCTCAAACCTGGGCGTCGACCAACGCCGGTGTGTTGGGGGCCAAGCCGGTCGCATATTTTTCGGCCGAGTTTGGGATTCACGAATCGATTCCGATCTACAGCGGCGGGTTGGGCGTGCTGGCGGGCGACCATATTAAAAGCGCTTCGGGTTTGGGCGTCCCGTTGGTCGGCGTCGGGCTGTATTACAGCCAAGGCTATTTTCGCCAGTACTTGGACGAAGACGGTTTCCAAGGTGAAGATTACCTGGAAACGAAGATCGAAAATCTGCCGATCCAAGCGGCGTTGGATTCAGACGGCCAACCGTTGACGGTGGCGATCGACACCCGCGACGGACAACTGCTGGCCAAAGTCTGGCTGATGCATGTCGGACGGGTGCGTTTGTATCTGCTCGATTGCAACGTCGATGGCAACAAGCCGGAAGACCGCGAATTGACCAGCCGCTTGTACGGTGGCGATGAACGCACGCGAATCCGTCAGGAACTGGTCTTGGGCGTGGGCGGCGTCAAGGCGTTGGCCGCACTCGGGATCGACCCCGGCGTCTATCACCTCAACGAAGGACACTCCGCGTTCGGCGCCTTGCAAGTCGTCAAACAGTTGATGGACAACGACGGGATGACGTTCGAAGACGCCGTCCAGTTGTCGGCCCGCGCCACCTGCTTCACCACACACACTCCCGTGCCCGCCGGACATGACCGTTTCCCACCCGCCTTGGTCGAAGAACACTTGGGGCCGCTCCGCGATTCCCTCGGCATCAGCCAAAAACAATTGCTCGCCCTGGGCCGTGTCGATCCCGACAACGACAACGAATCCTTTTGCATGACGGTGATCGGGTTCAAGATGAGCCGATGCGCCAACGCGGTCAGTAGTCTGCATGGCGTCGTCTCGCGCCGCATGTGGCAATCGATGTGGCCCGACCGCGCCGAGAATGAAGTGCCGATCGGACACATCACCAACGGCGTGCACGTGGCCAGTTGGTTAGCCGTTCAAATGCAAACGTTGTACGACAAGCACTTCCACACCGACTGGAAGCACCGGCTGCAGGAACCCGATGCCTGGCAAGCGATCCACGACGTCGACCCCGGCGAACTATGGGAAACGCACAATTCACTCAAACACAACTTGGTTTCGTTCGTGCGACGTCGCTTCAGCCGACAATGCCGACGGCGTGGCGAAAGTGACAGCGTGGTCGAAGCGGCGCGACACATCCTGGACCCGCGGATCTTGACGATCGGGTTTGGCCGCCGATTCGCGACCTACAAACGTGCCAATCTGTTGTTCAGCGACATTGATCGGATCGCCGAACTGCTCGGCAACAGCGACCGTCCGGTGCAATTGATCTACGCGGGGAAGGCCCACCCGAAAGATGAACCCGGCAAGAAATTCATTCAAGAGATCGCCAACCTGCGGCACGATCCCCGCTTCGCCGGTCGCGTCGCCTTCGTCGAAGACTATGACATCAACGTCTGCCGTCATTTGATTCAAGGCGTCGACGTGTGGTTGAACAATCCCCGTCGCCCGTTGGAAGCGAGTGGGACGAGCGGCCAGAAAGTCGTGCTCAACGGCGGTCTCAATTGCAGCATCCTGGACGGCTGGTGGGGCGAAGCCTTCAACGGCTCCAACGGATTCGCCATCGGCAACGGCCGCTCACACGTCAGTGACGAAATCACTGATCAACGCGATGGCGAAGCCCTCTACAAAACGCTGGAAGAACAAGTGATCCCGTGTTTCTACACGCGTGACAGTGACGGGCTGCCGAAGTTTTGGATCAAACGCATGATGAACAGCATCAGCACACTGGCGTGGCGATTCAGCAGCCATCGCATGGTGGCCGATTACACCGCGAAATCCTACGTCTGGGCCGCCGGTGGTGTGACGTGTGAAATGCGGTATCGGTGAGGCTGTTAGCGATTAGCTGTTAGCGATTAGCTGTTAGCGATTAGCTGTTAGTTGTTAGCTGTTAGCGACTTGAAACTTGAAACTTGTTATCCGTCTCCGCCGCGTGGGCTCCAATGAATGTCTTGATCATCCCCGATAAATTCAAAGGTTCGCTGACGGGAACCGAAGTCATCGAAGCGATCGAGACGGGGCTGCGGCGGTTCGACTCGGGGATCCAGATCCATTCGATCACGGCGTCCGATGGTGGCGACGGGTTTCTCGATGCGATTCGCAAGAGCGATGCGTCCGTCGAAGCGATCGGTTGCCAGACGACCGATCCACTCGGTCGTCCGATCCAGGCGGACTATGGGTTTGACGCGAGTCGCGGCACGGCATACATCGAAATGGCTCGGGCATCGGGGATGGAACTACTGGCGGCCGAAGAACGCGACCCCTCGCGGACATCGACGCTGGGAACCGGCACGCTGATCGCCGACGCCTTGCGCCGCGGTGCCAAAACGCTTTACATCGGCCTGGGCGGTAGCGCAACCAATGACGGCGGCATCGGAATTGCCGAAGCCCTCGGCTACCGATTTCTCGATGCCGATGGTGCGACGCTGCCGTCGATCGGCGGGGCGCTGGAGCAAATCGCTTCGATCGATGCGTCCGGTGTGCTGCCTGAACTCTCGTCGGCTCGCGTTTTCGCGATCAACGATGTCGCCAACCCTCTGCTGGGTCCTGAAGGAGCGGCTGCCGTCTACGGGCCGCAAAAAGGTGCCGACCAAACGATGATCGTGCGACTCGATCGCGGCCTGGATCGACTGCAGCAAACCGTCCAACGAGAGTTGCAATTGGACGTCGCCGACGTTCCGGGAGCCGGCGCTGCCGGAGGAACCGGGTACGGATTGAAGGCGTTTTTGCACGCCGAGTTCCTCTCGGGGATCGAGTTTGTGCTCTCGCTGACCGGGGTGGAATCTTTGTTGTCCGGCGGCACCATCGATTGGATCGTCACCGGCGAAGGCAAGATCGATGATCAAACCGCCTACGGGAAACTGGTTCGCGGGGTTGCCGACGTCGGAGAAAAGTATCACGTGCCGGTCGCGGCGCTGTGTGGCGTGTTGGCGCTTGAGAATGCATCGGTCGAGGACCTGGGGCTGACCCGAGTGCGACAGATTCACGACCCGGGCCGATCGGTGGGCGAAACGATCCGTCAAGCCAAGACGTTGCTGATCGATGCCGCGGAGCAATTGCTGAAGGCGGGCTGACGTTACTGAAACGGGGCGACAACGCTTCGGGCCAGACTGAGCCTGTTCGGTTGCCGCGACTGAAAAAAAATCGTCCCGGTCGGATCGGCACGCTGCTCGCGTTGCGGCCGGCGGTGAGTTATGGTGAGTGCAAACGCGGCTGACGCAGACGGCATCTGTTCAAGGATGCCCCACTGCCCAGCACGCGCGTTCTGACTCATTTTATTCTGAAAGGTTTAACCGATGAAAAAGTTTGCTTGGTTGTGGATGGCTGCTTTGTGTTTCACGACGCTTTCGCTGACCGGTTGCGGTGGCAGCGGCGAAACTCAAGTGATTGAAGCTCCTCCCGTTGAAGAGGAAGACCCAGCGATGGCGGGAATGACCGAGGAAGAATACAACGCTGAAATGGAAAAATCGATGCAGTGATTCTGGGCTGGATGTCGCTGCCAAACGGCGACGTCGCTCTGAATCGTTGATGATGAACCGCGGCGGCGCCGGTGGGCTGATGCTGCCGCGTCCGCGTTTCGTTGCCGCGGCGAAACGACGCAGCGGATCGCTTTCCGAAAACGGCGCCCAGGCATTCACGCCGGTGCCGTCCCGAGCGAGAGACCCATCCCGCTAAATCGACATTGATAGGTGCCGCTCGCGCTGGCGCGAACCGGCTGATGTCCATGGATGATCAGCCGTTTGGCGCGAGCCTACGGGCCTTGCCCTGGTCTACAAACAGGCCCTCTAAAAACAGGCCCTCACCGCTACCACACGACGAGGTCTCGGGCGAACGGCGGCATGCCTTGTCCTGGCGTCGAGGGGGGCATGCCACGATGGCGTCGTCTCGTTCGCTGCGCTCATTCGGGACGAAGGGCGGGAATCGATGGGGCCTGACGCGTCCTCTCTTGGCACTGCACCCATGTGCAGCCGCTGCGTCGGCCGAGCCGTTCCCCATTGTCGACCACACAGATGTGATGGAGAGGGGCGGTTTGATGGCCCCCTCCATTATTCCGGGGGGCTGGTTTCGCCGAAAACGAGATTTTTCTTGCTAACGGGAAGGATTTCTTTGTTAGGCTGGCGCCATCGCTTTTCTTATCCCCTTATCCAAAGGAACGGTCTATGAATCAACGATTCAGAAGGACTTCAGGGTTCACGCTTGTCGAACTCCTCGTCGTCATCGCCATTATCGGTATTCTTGTCGGATTGCTGTTACCCGCAGTCCAAGCCGCCCGTGAAGCAGCTCGTCGGATGAGCTGCAGTAACAATTTCAAGCAAATCGGGATTGCGGTCCACAACTATCATTCGGCCTTCAAGCAGTTACCCGTGCATGGCGGCGGAACGGGAATCGGTTTGCAAAACAATCGCTGGTGGCGGACGGGTAACGATGCCAACCACGAGTGCTTGAGCGCCTTGGTCCCGCTGACGGCGTTCTTCGAGCAGCAGGGAATTTGGGCGGAAGTTTCCAACCCCAGCACCAAGACGGTCACCGGCGCGGCGCCTCCCGGCACCACCGGATTGACCAACCCGCAGCGTTGGCCTGCGATGGGGCCCAACCCTCGCAACTTTTCCCGAAACCCAGGGTATATCCCGTGGTCGACGGAGATTCCGACGCTGCGTTGCCCCAGCGACCCCGGCACTGGGCTGCCCGCACTGGGACGGACCAACTATGCGGTCTGCATGGGCGACTCGCCGAGTCCTTGGCACCACGCGTTGAAGCGTGGAGATCTGACGCCGAATGGGGCCGGTGGAGTCCGGAACTTTAATTCCGTCAGCCGGGGTGCGTTCATGATTCGCAGGGCGGCGAAGTTCCGTGACATCCTGGACGGCTTGTCCAACACCATCGCGATGGGCGAAATCAAAACGGACTTGGGTGACCGTGACATTCGAACCGCGGCCTCTTGGAACCGTCGCGGCGGGAACCAGGTCAACAACAACCCGTCCTTGTGTGCGGACAACAACGAGATCGACCCGGATCGTCCCAAGTTTTGGTGCAACGGTGGTGCGGACTGCAACAATCCCGAAGTGCTGAGCCAAAACAACCACGAAGCTCGTGGTGCCGCATGGGCGAACTTCCGTGCCCACTGCACGCAGGTGTTCACGGTGTTGCCACCGAACCGAGAGGTTTGTGTCGGGCAGTGGATCGATGGTCCCGGAACGATGCCGCCGAGCAGCAACCACCAAGGCGGAGCTCACATCTTGATGGTCGATGGTGCCGTGGTCTTCATGACCGATTCGGTCGAAGCGGGTGACTCTCACGCCGGTGCAGTGCGACGCAACGCAGGCGGCGGACCGAGAAGCCCCGGTCAAGTCAGCCCTTACGGGTTGTGGGGCGCGTTGGGAACCAAAGCCTCCGGCGAAACGATCCAAGAGCAACTCAACCAGTAAGCGGCTTCGCGTTCGCTTCGAATTCAATCGCATCCTCGCCCATCAAACATGGGCGAGGATTTTTTTTTTGCCGCGCCGGTGTGCAGGCTTTAGCCGCGCGTCTTGCTGCTTCGCAGCGCGTGGGGATGCGCCTGAAGGCTGGACACCAACGTGCGCCGATGTGCAGGCTTTAGCCGCGTGTCTTGCTGCTTCGCAGCGCGTGGGGATGCGCCTGAA
>NZ_JBFHKV010000230.1:0-9326 GCF_041595215.1 Stieleria sp.
CGGTCGACGTTTCTGCAAGCGGTGGTCGACCCGACGCTCTACGGCGGGCAAACCTTTCAAGGCTGGAAAGTGGTCAACCGCGGCGGTTCGGTGATGTTTCAAAATCCCAACGGCGATGTGATGCCGTTGCCGATGGATGAATTCCGCGCCGCCAGGATTCAAGACCGCAAGGCCAAGATCAGCGGCGGGCTGATGATCCTGGAGCGTCCGGGGCGGATCTCCGCGGTGGATCTGTTTGCGATGCAGAGCAGTCGCCGCAGCGAAGCGTCCTTATGGTCGCGCGACTTCGGGGCGGACGGGGCAACCAATACGCAGCGCAAGATTGAAACGACCGTCTTCGGGGATTCCAATTTCTCCTACCCGACCAATTCCGGTGCGGCCAATCAGATCAGCGAGTTCCGCGTCGGACCGGTGCTGGGGGATCGCGTCCTGGTGCTGCAAGCAGGTGACTTGATTGCCGTTGATACCAGAGACAAAGAAACGCTGTGGCGAAATTCGTCGGCCCCGACGATCGGGCACATCGTGGTCGACGACAACCGCGTCGCCGTGGTTTCCTACGTCAAAGGCATCTTCGCCTCGGTGTCACAGTTTGACCTGCATGACGGCCGCAAGCTCGATTCGGCAGACTGGGATTATGGAAAGGTTTGGGCAACCAGCGGGAAACACGTCTTGGCCTATGAAGTCGATTCAAAATCATCGGCGGCGATGGTGCGTTTGGTGGATCCGTTCAGCGGCCAAGTCGCCTTGGAAATCGAAGCCTTGATCAAACAACCGCTCACCCAGGCGGCCGGACGAGGCTGCGGACGCATCTTGCAAGACCGCTATCTGGTGCTGTTGGACAGCACGGGGCGGCTTGTGATCTGGGACCTGCTGCAGGCGACCGAGCTGTGTCGTCATGAGATCGGTGAGATGCCGGATCTTCAATCGATGTACGCGATGTGGATGGACGGCCAGATCCTGGTGCTACCGGCAAACGCCGTCGTGCGTCAGAAAGGCGACATGCTGACCCAGCATGGAGAAACACACCGTACCGTCCACAAGATCATCGCCGTGTCGACGCAATCGGGCGAAATCAATTGGAGGCGAGATTTCGAACAAGATCCTTGGGGCATGACCATCGACCAGCCCTATGGTTCGCCCGTGGTGTTGCTGGCCCGTTCGAAAACCATTTATGAGATCAACAAATCAACGCCCAAAATGGACGTTGCCATGATCCGTCTGACCGATGGCGAAACCATCCACGAACAGCTGGAGCGAGTCGTTTCGCCACAGTCGACCGGGCTGACCACCTTCCTGACGGCCCAACCGGAACTGCGACGCGTTCGCGCGACGATCGATGGTGAAACCTTGATCTACACCTTCGGTGAATCGCCCCAACCGATCCAGCAACCGGTGGATTGAGCGGCGCCGTTTCAGCGGAGAATCATCCGGGTGCCGGAAAACCTACGGAAAACCGAACGGCAAGGCCAGGAGACACCCCCCGGACGAACGCGGCGTGCATCACGCCATCATCGCCAGACAATGGGCAGCTAGGCAACGCTACGGGGCACGGGCATTGACGAGGGAGAAACCTCTCCCAGGCTAGAGCGATACGTGTCGGCGATTCCTTTCGCTGAGACGTCATCGGGCAGCTGCGTGTCTGCTATTCTTTTCGTGTTTTCGTCATTTTGTCTCCAACCACCCAGATTTTTATGTCGCTCATTCGTGAAAATCTCTCACTGTTCCATGATGCTGACGAACTGCAGCGTGCCGTTGGTTGGGACAAGTCGCTCACCACCGACCCGGTCGAACGTGACAATCTACGCACGTACTTGGTCTTGCAGTTGGCGGCCGCCGGGCTGCTGGGTCGCGACAATGAACTCGGCAACGCGATGACCAAGTTTTCGAGTGGGATTCTCGATAGCATTCGTGAAAAGTCGCGTTTGCTTTCGTCCCACCGCGTCCCGGTGGACACGCGCATCGAAACGTTTCTCAATGGCTACTTTGCCGACGAACTCCGCAACGGAAAACTTCATCTACCGTCCAACCCGTTGACGTTGGACCGTCACGGGATGGCCCGCAAACTGAGTCTGCCGATCAACGGGGACTCCTTCGAAAACGACCTGGTCAGTTCCTATCGCTGCACCAATGGGGTCTTGAACAATCCACGTGCGGACCGTCGGACGACGGCGGGAACGTTCCATGTTGTCGAAGGCGGGCTGCCGATCCCCGGTGACAAACGCTCCGTCCCCAAAGGCGTGTTCGTCAAACTGTTCCGCGCCGCGATGTCGCCGCCGAAAGATTTGATGCTGCTGCCTTACACCAGTGAGTTGACCAATCCGGCGCACGCCTGGGTCTCGCTGATGTTGCGTCCGTTGGTCTGCCCCGCAGTCCCCGGATTCACCAACGCGCTGTCGATGGAGACGCGTTTCTTTGCCCCCGCCAGTTTGGTCAGCAACCTGGACTTTGTCGAATCGATTTTCGGCAACGGTGGTGATCCGCTGATCCCTGAAAACGATGCCGGGCTCGATGTCAAATCCTGGACCGGACACACGGGCTGTGTGATTTTGGCACCCCACCTGACCAAGTTGACGAAGAAGGAACTTGGATTGCCCCATGAAAGCAGTGCGTCCGAACGGCAACGCCGCGACGGCATGTGTTGGAGTGACGAATCGGAGTGTTACAACAACGGCACGGCATTCAAGTTGACCTGTCGTGACCGCCGTGGCGTCGTCGTCACGCTGATCGCGGACAACTACTACGGATACTGCAAGAAAGAAGTCAAGACGCAGATCAGTTACGCCTGCAATCTGATGGGGCGATCGGAAGAGGAGCACGCCGGTGGAGCGCTCGCGTTCGCGTCGTATTCCTTGGGCGAAGAATTCCAAGTCGACAGTCAACGCTACAACGGGCGGACGTTTGATGATGTCGTCCGCGACTATGCGGAATTTGTCGATGCCAAACCGGAAGGCTACGGTGTCGACCGGAATGATGATTCGATCATCTACATTCCCGAGAATGCCAAGGTGACGTTGGAAGAGCGGTGCATCAAGTGGACGCGCGACGGCAACGACCACCGGATTCCGCTTTCACCGGAACAAATCTACATCGCCCCGAGCGGGTACAAGATCCGCTTGGAAAAACACCCCAACGCGCCCTCGTGGCGACTGGTCGGGACGGTCGGCGAAGGCGTTTTCTGTCACAAACCCTGCACCGTCAGCGGCGGCGGAAAGAGCGAAATCAGCAAGAGCCTGCGTGACTACATGCTCTACGGCCCGATCTTTATCGGCGACCGAGACGATGACTTTGCGAAACTGGACGAGATCTTCGAAAAGGATTACTCCACCCGCTGGTCGGACACCTATGCCGGGCGCACCGATTACACCGATGGACCGAGCCGCAGTGTGTTGAGCCCGAAGCGGAGTCTCGGCAGTGTGATCAAGCTGCTGACCCCGTCGCCCGATTACAACGACGACTACAATCGATGGCTCGAGAGCATCCCCGAGCGCGTGTACTCGATGGCCTTGATCATCAAACGATTCACCAAGGAAGGCGAGGCGTTGAATTGGAAAGAACGATTCGGCGTGGACATCGTCAACGGCTCGCCCGGACACGAATTGAAGATCGGTGACCGAGCTTTGGTGGGGACGTATCTTCGCGTCGGCTTGGACAACAAACGCTGGCGAACGTTCAAGGTGCGTCAGGATTTCATGCCGGCCGCCAAGGTGCAGCGTGAAGACGACATCAGCGCCAGCACGATCGTCCCGGCCGACCGAATCGAAAACCTCGGCGACAGCGTGCTCCCCGCGACCAGCTACAAGTTCATCGAAAACTGCGAGTACCGCTTGTTCCAACGTCCCGATGATGCCATCCATCGAGGATTGGACAAACAGACCGAATGGGACTTGTCGAGGCCGGCCAACTTCATCAGCAATTTCCACCCGTTGACCCACTCGGAAGTTCGCGACATCGTGCTCGACGCGATTGAGTTTGACAAATTCACCGGCCCGATGGCGGATCTGCTCACGAAATCCTATGAGCGCGGAGACAGCTTCGTCGTCAGCACGGCCAACCCACGGCTGGTCGACGGCCAACAAACGAAAAACCCGCGATACCTGCAAGATCGGCCCGACATGGTGTTTGCCCGCGACACCTACGTCGCCCGACGTGGCGTCCAATTCAACCGCGGACTCGGCCCCGATGAACCGATCCATATCCCGGTCGGAGCAGTACTGGGAGGCCGGCGAAACAATCCGCCGGAGCCGGCCAAACGAATTCGTTCCTTGGCCGTCTACTCACCCCTGCATTACCAAGAACTGCCCGAATTGGTGATGGACTACCTTTGCTCGTTGACCGGCAAAAGCCCCAGCACCACCGGTGCCGGCAGCGAAGGCGCACTGACCAAGGGCCCCTTCAATGCGTTGATGCCGTCGACCGACATGAACAACATGATCGTGTCCATGATCCTGACCGGACTGGGTGGGTACAGTACCGCCGCCGGTCACATCGGGCCGCGGTTCGAAGTCGGACACGACATCTCGTTGCTGATCCCCGAGGTCTGGTGCCGTTTGACCCCCGAAGAGCGATCGCCGCAACACATGATCGACAACGGAATGCTGGAACGCGTCGAAGACTTCCAGCACAACGGTGTCGACATCCCTGCCAGCCGACTCGGCTATCGCATCACCCGACGCTTCGTCCGCACCTACATGGCTCGCGTCTTTGATAACCCCAGCAAAGTCTTTACCGACGATATTCTGAAACCCGAACTTCAAGACCCCGATTCGTTCGCCGACGGAATCCTGCATATCGCCGAAGCTCAAGCCAGAGTTGCCAAGGTCTACATGGAAGACGGCGGCTACGAACTCGCCTGTCCGCCGCTTCGCGCGATCGTGAGCATCTTGGCCACGGGCAAGTACGAAGGCAAAACGATCGACGATCCCGAAGTCCGCGACCTGTTCACCTTGGACAACATGCTGCAAAGCAAATGGTATCGGCGTCGACTCGTCGAACAACAACAACGCGACATCCAACACTGGACGGACTGTATCGAGCGGATTGAACGAGCGATCGAAACCCTCAACGGCGACGGCTTGCGGCTCAATCTGGATCTCGATGAACGCCTTGACTACGCCAAAGAACGTTTGGCCCAAGCGGAATCGTCGACGTATTTGAACAGCTTGGTCGGAACACTCGGTGCGGATCCGATGCGGGTGGCGGCGGACGATCCCGTCTTGGCCGACCGTCTGGCCGGCGTTTGATCGCGCGTCGCCCCGAACCAACGACCGTTTGCCCACACCCACGCGGCCCCGTCACGATGAAAGTTCTTGTGCTCACCGGCGCCGGGATCTCCGCTGAATCCGGGATCCCGACGTTTCGCGGTGAGGACGGATTATGGGAAGGGCATCGGTTCGAAGACGTCGCCACACCGCAAGCGTTCCAACGCAACCCGGATCTGGTTCACGAGTTCTATAACGCTCGACGACGCAATCTGCTCGACGAATCGATTCAACCCAACGCGGCACACGTCGCGTTGGCCGAATTCGAAAAGCAGCACGACGATGCGTTTCTACTGGTGACGCAAAATATCGACGACCTGCACCAGCGGGCCGGCAGCCAAAACGTTTTGCCCATGCACGGCGAACTGCTCAAAGCACGCTGCTCGCTGACAGGTGATCTGTTTGATTGGAGTGGCGATTTGAGTGTCCAAACGCCGCACCCGACCGAACCCGATTTGGTCGGCACTCTGCGTCCCCACGTCGTCTGGTTCGGTGAAGTACCGATCGGATTGGATCACATCGCCGACTTTGCCGCAGACTGCGATTTGTTCCTGGCGATCGGCACCTCGGCCGTCGTCTATCCGGCCGCAGGCATTGTCGCAGCCACACCCCCGCATTGTCGCCGAGTCGAAATCAATCTGGACGACACTCCCCAAAGCGACCAATTTGATTTGACCATTCGAGGAAAGGCGTCGATCGAAGTGCCGAAGTTTCTCGCTTCGTTGGCTGGCGAGGTAGGAAAATTTTGAAGGTAAGAAGATTGGCTCAGGCGAAGGGATGGTGCATCCGCATCATTTTCTTACCTCCAAAATCTTCCTACCTGTTTTCCGCAACCGCAAGCCGACTCAGCCCGCCGCTAGCGTCGTTCTTGCTTCGTGGCATGTTCCTGCATCAACGCATCAAACTTGCTCCATCCCATCTTGCATCCGTTCGTCGTGCCTTTGGGAAACCAAACCAGCGATCCGTTGGAAACGGTCAACGTGCCCAGCACGCTGCCGTCTGCCTTGACCGTGAATTCGATGTCCGCGCGACCGAGCGGGCGTTTGGGAACATCAAAATCGACTTCATGCTTTGCCATCTGGATTGTCCTTGATCACGGAATGAACGCGGCCCCGCTTCGCCAACTCCACCGTCGCGTCGCACGCAGGCTACGGGATGATCCACATCATACAACAGGCCGATTCGCCGGACGGGAGTCGACGCCCGATTCGCATTCCAGATTCACGGGGGTTCATTGCGGCCCGAATGGAGGTGTGCGATGAGCGATTGAACGGGTTTGCCGGCGCGCGGATTGGCACATTTTTGATCGCAAACTTGCTTCACAGAGGGTGGGCACGATCGGGCGTACTCAACGAATGTTTTTCCTCAGACCCGGATCGGATGTCGGCAACCGCAGTCCGCCTCACTGCGTTGCCTGGTGTCGGTCCGACGTTGACCAAAGTTAAAGGGCGGCTTCTCCGGTTTCGTCGGTGCGAATTCGTACGACGCGTTCGAGGGGTGTGACAAAGATCTTGCCGGCGCCGATGTGTCCCGTCTTGGCAACCTTGGAAATCGCCTCAATGACCGGATCGACCAAAGCGTCTTCGATCGCGACCTCCAGCTTGACTTTCGGGTTGAACTTCACGTCCACGACCGCGCCCCGATACATCTCCGTATGCCCTCGTTGGTGTCCGTAACCCTTCACCTCGGTCACCGTTGCTCCTTTGGCACCGATCTCGGCCAGGGCATCCCTGACGGCATCTAATTTCAAGGGATTGATGATCGCACTAACAATTTTCATCGCAGAGTTCCTCCGGGAAAGGGATTGGATTCAGTTCTCTGCATCAATGAGGCAATTTGCGTGCCAACTCGCATCCGTCTCGGCCGCCGTGACGCGTGAGCGGCCGGGAACAGCGCAATGCCGGGGCCTGACGGCCAACGGCTCACCATTCGTTTCACAGTCTCCATTGAATCAACAGGCCGCACAGCGACCGGGCCGACGATTCAGATCATTGCATGAGCACCGAGAAATCAGCCATGGTGGTGTAAATGGCAAACACGATCGCAATCAGCAGTAGACCGACGGGTTTGGCAAATCGCCACGCCGTCATGTCCACGGCGCCGACATCCTCCTGCACAAATTCCGTCTCGCGCGGTTTGATTTCGCCGATCACCAGCATCAGAATCAGCAACCAGGCGAAGACGATTCCCAGGAAATGGTACTCGTGCAGGGACGCGACAATGATGTCGAAGGGATGCACAAAGTACCCGATGGCGATGACGGAAAACCCGGCGATCAACGCGACCTTTGCCGCCAACGGCGGAACCCGTTTGGTCAGCATGCCGACCAACACCACCGCGAAGATGGGAATGAAGTACATGCCGTTCATCTTTTGCAGGTAGCCAAAGATGCTGGTCGTGTTGGCCAGCAACGGAGCGATCGACATGGCGACCACCGCGACGATCCATCCAAAGATTTTTCCCGAACGGACGACAGCCTGTTCGCTGGCATCCTTCTTGATCACGTTCTTAAAAAGTCCCAGGCTGAACAGCGTGCAGGAACTGTTGAGCGCCGAGTTGAAACTGGACAGAATCGCCCCGATCATCGCCGCGGCAAAGAAGCCCGTCAGCGGGGCGGGAAGCACCTTGTTGACCAACATGCCATAGGCCTGGTCGGCCTTGATGTCATCGCCGGCAAACAAACTGTACGCCAGCATGCCGGGGATGACCAAGTAGAGCGGCCCGAGCAGTTTCAACGCACCGGTCAACAAGACGCCTTTTTGACCTTCGGCCAAGCTGCTGGCGCCGAAGGTCCGCTGGATGATTTGCTGATTGGTGGTCCAGTAAAACAAGTTCAGCAAAAAGATGCCGCTAAAAATGGTGCCGAACGGTACCGAACTGTTTTCGCCGCCGACCGAATTGAATCGATCACGTTGTTGTTCCACCAGCAAGCTCGCGCCTTCGGAGATCCCGCCGTCGCCTCCGAGTTGCGCGAGGGCAAAGACGGTGATCATGAAGCCGCCGACCAGCAGCCCGACGCCGTTGATCGTGTCAGAAACCGCGACGGTGCGCAGCCCGCCGAACAAGGCGTACACCGAACCGATCAGCCCCACCGCCCAGACGATCAACCACAACGCCAGGGTGCCCGGTTCCATTCCCACGCTTTCGGGCAGACTGCCGAGCATCGAAGGCACATCCAAAATGCCGACCATCCCCGTCGCGCCGGTGTAGAGGATGATGGGCAACAAAATGCCGACGTAGGCCAACAGGAAAATCAGGTTGGTGATCACCTGGGTTTGATGGTCAAAACGGATCTCCAGGTACTGCGGAACCGTGGCAACGCCGCTGCGCAAAAACCGTGGCAGAAAGAACCACGCCATGAACACCAGCGCCACCACACAGACGACCTCCCAGACCATCACGCACAGTCCGTCGGTGAAGGCCGCTCCGTTGAGCCCGACCATTTGTTCGGTGGAAAGATTCGTCAGCAGCAACGAGCCCGCGATCAGCGGAAACGTCAGCGAACGCCCGCCCAAAAAGTAACCCGTGCTGCTGCCGTGGTCGTCTTTGCGAGTGATCCACCACGTACACAGGCCGACAAGTCCCGTGAAAAAAAGGAACGAGAGAAGAGTGACCAAATACACAAGATTGTCCCTGATGCCCGAAAGGCGTGAATGAGTCCGGAGGAGAGCGTGATCGGGAGCCAGCCACGAGCGTCCGCCCGGTGGCGTCTTCTCGCCGCATCGCCCGATCGTCTAACGCGGCCAGTCCAACGTGACAAGCATGTTGGTAGACCACAATGTAGCGATCTGATCTGCCCGTCGCTGGTTCCGAGAGAAGGAATCTCAGCCAAACGTCGCGAAAGCTGTCAGCCCTCCGGGAAATTGGAATCGCCGACGCGATCCTTTGACAACAAACGGAGTGCCTTGTCGAGTGAGCGGTAGGGCGCGAGCCCTCCGGTCTGTCAAGCCGACACCGGACGGCTCGCGCCGTTCCGCTAAAACCTGCCGACACCGGACGGCTCGCGCCGTTCCGCTAAAACCTGCTGACACCGGACGGCTCGCGCCGTTCCGCTAAGACCTGCCGACA
>NZ_JBFHKV010000231.1:0-9248 GCF_041595215.1 Stieleria sp.
GGGCTGTTTCGCATGACCGTTCCGGACGGCAACCCGCTCGGTGCAACCACACCGGTCGGTTTCTATTGTTACCATGCCGACATGGAAGGTTCCTACGGCACCAACTGGATCTGGAACAAGGACTACCGAGGCTACTTGGAGCGGAATCGCTGGTATGCGATCGAGCAATACTGTCGCCTCAATACGCCCGGCGAAAAAGATGGTGTCTTGAAGGCTTGGGTCGATGGCCGCTTGGCGTTTGAGAAAACCGACATCCGATTTCGTCTCACCGACGAACTTAAAATCGAGCAGGTTTGGATGAACGTTTATCACGGCGGCAAACTCGCCTCGCCCCACGACCAACACGTGTTCATCGACAACGTGGTGATTGCGAGGCGGTACATCGGCCCGATGGTCACCTCCAGTAACCGTTGACGTCTTGAAAGAACTTGTAGTTCGGCGGCGGAGCACCGATGGCGCCGGGCCAGTCGTGCGAGCCCTTGATGCGTGGGCCGTTGGCACTCGGCTGCGACTGCCGAGACCACCCGGAGTTCTTTCGCCACGTCGAACCGGATTGCCTGGGCGAATAGGTGCGTGGGGCATTCAGTGCGCGGCCGCGAAAGAGGCGGAACCCGCGACCAGCGGTAGCTGTTCCCGCGTCACCCAGATTGATTGTGCCCACCACGACGACAGCGGCAAAGAACCACATGCGGTATCGATTCATCGACTTCCTCGATTTCTGACGGAGAGGGTTCTGTGGACGGCGCTCGGCGAACCAACGCGACCGAGGCTTCAGTCTAACAAGCGGACGAAGCGAGCTTCTGTGACAGGCGAATTTAAAAAAAGGGGGCCGGGCCAAGCGGTGATTGCCGATTCGGATCGGACTGATTGACGGGTAGCGGTAGGGCGCAAGCCCTCCGGTCTTGAGGTACCGGACGGCTCGCGGGCTGTCGGTTTAGTCGATGTGCCGAAATCAACGCGATGACGTTAGCCCGACGCGTGAGCGAGGGGCGCCGCGTGGCCCCTTGCTAACGCATGCGGGCTTAAACCGACAGCCCGCTCGCGCCGTTCCGCTAAAACGGTAGCTCATTCGTAAACGGTGCATTAGTGCACGGCATCGCCAAAATTGACGACAAGTGAAGGCCCCTTCACCCGCGACCTCTCGCCACCGATCCCCAGCCTTTCGGCCATTTAGCCCAATGACACAATCTTCTCGCTGTTCTACGATAGGACTCTTCAAATTCTTCCCGCGCAACGAAGAACCACTCTCCGATGAGCATCGCGTCCACCAAGCCCTCTTTGAGCGAAATGCAAGCCAATGGCTCCGCCGCCACCCGTATCCTGAACTTTGCGGATGGATTTTCCAAACGACACATCGGGCCATCCGAAGCGGACCTGGAAATGATGCTCGCGACGGTCGGGTTTGAGTCACTCGACGGGCTCTCCGATGCGACGGTTCCGGCCGACATTCGGCTCGGCAGAGAGCTGGATATCCCCGAAGCGCGTGGTGAGCGGGAGTTTCTTTCGGCCCTGAAAACGATCGCCGGAAAAAATAAAGTTCATCGATCGTGCATCGGCATGGGCTACACCGACACCGTGACCCCGCCGGTGATCCTTCGCAACGTGCTGGAGAATCCGGGCTGGTACACCCAGTACACCCCTTACCAGGCGGAGATCGCACAGGGGCGGTTGGAGGCGTTGTTGAATTTCCAAACGATGATCGCCGACCTGACCGGTTTGCCCTTGGCCGGGGCGAGTCTGCTGGACGAAGCGACCGCGGCGGCCGAAGCGATGACGATGTGCTACTCCATCGCCTCGCACAAGAAGACCGGGTTCTGGGCCAGCGACGCGTGCCATCCGCAAACCCTGGCGCTGCTGGCGACGCGTGCGGAGGGTTTGGGGATCGATCTGAAGGTCGGCCCTATCGACGAGATCGATTTCGAGTACGGCGAGGGAGGGCTTTGCGGATTGTTGGTCCAGTATCCGACAACCGAAGGCCGGATCGAGGACTATCGCGAGGTGGCCGAGAAAGCCAAACAGTCCGGCTGCATGACTGTCGCGGCGGCCGACATCCTGGGCTTGACCCTGCTGACGCCGCCGGGCGAGTGGGGCGCCGACATCTGCGTCGGCAGCGCGCAGCGTTTCGGCGTGCCGATGGGTTTGGGCGGCCCGCATGCGGCTTACATCTCGACGCACGAAAAACACGCCCGCAAGCTGCCCGGACGCATCATCGGGATCTCCAAAGACGTCCACGGCAATCGGGCGCTGCGGATGGCCATCCAGACACGCGAGCAACACATTCGGCGCGACAAGGCGACCAGCAACATCTGCACCGCGCAGGCCTTGTTGGCGATCATCAGTTCGTTCTACGGCGTTTACCACGGCCCCGAAGGACTCGCTGCGATCGGCCGCCGCACCCAAGCCTACACCGCCGCCTTGGCCAAGGGGCTGGCACGACTGGGACACGAGACGCTCGGCGACGGGCCGATCTTTGACACCATCCGCATCCGACTGGGCAAGGGCCGCACCCACGCGGCGCGTCAGGTTGCCGATGCCGCTCGCGAACGTCTGATCAATCTGCGTGAATACGACGACGGAACCCTGGGCGTGACGCTCGATGAAACCGCCGATCGCGGCTTGGTCGCCGACCTGTTGGCCGCATTTAACTTTGGCCATTACACCGGGTTCGACGTCGATGCATTGGTCAACGAAGCCGCCGAGGATGGAACGCTGGACCTGGGATCGTTCACCCGCACGACGCCCTTCATGAACCACGAAGTCTTTCACAGCTATCGCAGCGAAACAGAATTGCTGCGTTACATTTTTAAACTGATGGGCCGTGACCTCTCGCTGGCCAATAGCATGATTCCGCTGGGGTCGTGCACGATGAAGCTGAACGGGACCAGTGAGATGATCCCGGTCACGTGGCCGGAGTTTGCCAACATCCACCCCTTCGCCCCCGACGTGCAGTGGCGCGGCTACACGCACATGTTCCGCGAACTGGAACGCTGGCTATGCGAAGTCACCGGGTTTGCCGCGGTCAGCTTGCAGCCCAACGCCGGATCGCAAGGCGAATACGCCGGATTGCTTGTGATTCGAGCCTACCATGAACAGATGGCCAAAGCGGAAGGTCGCGAAAACGTCCGCGATGTTTGCCTGATCCCGACCTCCGCCCACGGGACCAACCCGGCGTCTGCGGTGATGGCGGGGATGAAGGTGGTGGCGATCAAGTGTGACGATCGCGGCGACATCGACATGGACGACTTGCGGGCCAAGGCGGAGAAACACTCCGATCACCTGTCCGCATTGATGATCACCTATCCGTCGACGCACGGCGTCTTTGAACCGACGATCCGCGAAGTGTGTGATGTGATTCACCAGCACGGCGGTCAGGTCTACATGGATGGTGCGAACATGAACGCCCAGGTCGGTTTGACCAGCCCGGGAATCTGCGGCGCCGATGTCTGCCACTTGAATCTGCACAAAACGTTCTGCATCCCGCACGGCGGCGGCGGCCCGGGCATGGGACCGATCGGCGTCGCCAAACAGTTGGTGCCGTTCTTGCCCGGCCACCCGGTCGAACGCCCCGACTCCGCCGGCGAGTTTGCGATCGGGCCGGTCGCCGGTGCACCCTACGGCAGTCCCAGCATTCTGACGATCAGCTACGTCTACATCGCCTTGATGGGAGCGGCGGGGCTGAAGAAAGCCACGCAAGTCGCGATCCTGAATGCCAACTACATGGCAAAACGACTCAGCGAGCACTTCGACGTGCTCTACACCGATGCAAATGGATTCGTCGCCCATGAATTCATCATCGATTGCCGCAGCTTTGAGAAATCCGCCGGCATCAAGACCGACGACATCGCCAAGCGATTGATGGACTACGGATTCCACGCGCCGACGATGTCCTGGCCGGTTGCCGGAACGTTGATGATTGAGCCGACCGAAAGTGAATCCAAGGACGAACTGGATCGTTTCTGTGACGCGCTGATTGCGATTCGCAAAGAGATCGAAGCGATCGAAAACGGGGAGATGGATCGCGAAGACAACCCGCTCCGCAACTCGCCCCACACGATGCAGGAAATCGGCGGCGACGACTGGTCGCATCCCTACACCCGCGAGCAAGCGGCTTGGCCGACAGCGTGGTTGCGCGATGCAAAGTTCTGGCCGACCGTCGGTCGGATCGACAACACCTATGGCGATCGCAACCTGGTCTGCGCCTGCGTGCCGATGAGCGACTACGAGTGAATTGATGGGCTTGATGAAGCGGGCGTGAGCGTCGCGACACCTCCGGACATCTTGGTTTTCGGGTGGCGGTAGTGGACGAGGCGACGAGTCCTTGCCAAGATGCCGACGACAGAGGACTCGTCGCCTCGTCTACTACCCGGAAATAGAGCTGCGATCGACCACTCGCATCGCGCTCGCCGCGAACCGCCGACCTTCAGTTGCCATCAGCCGGTTCGCCGGGGCGGGGCGGTGTTTCCTCTTCGAGCATTTTTTGCAGCATCGGCATGACGATCGATTGATAGACGCCGCGGGCCATCGGATAACGCTTCATCAATTCAAAGGTGTCATACAACTGTTGTCCGCCGGCCGCGTCGGTCGGGACACGCATCTGGCGGCCTTCGGCGTCCACCATCACCGTTTCATAACGCCAGTCTCCCGATTCGTCTCGGGTTCGAACCACATCGGAGAGCTGCGCGGTGTGGGTATCGAAGGCTCCTTCGGCGGGCGGTGTTTTGTCGGCGTATTGATCGACGTCCAGCCCGAGTGACTCGGCGATCGTGGAAGAAACTTGCTGGACCGATTGCTCGTTGGCGACCGACTCAAGCCGTTTGAGGTTCTTTTCCAGTTCCGTCAGCTTTCGCTCGTCGGAAAGTGTTTCGGCCGATCGGATTTGCGATTCGATCGATTGTTCGATCTCTTGGGGTGAGACCTCCGCCGGCGCTTGGGCAACGTCGTCGAGTTCCGCCGGGACCGCTCGCGTCGATTCGTCGGCAGACGGGTTGGCGTTCGGTTGGCTGGACGAGGAGGTGTCGGATTCGGTCTCCGATGCACCACCGCCGGCAGCGCCTGTGGCTTGGGGGCCGGTTGCGACTTGCGGTCTGGGCACATACCACACCAGCAACACGACCAGCAGGAGGGCGTGAACGGCGAGTGAGATCCCGATAGCGAGTCGTTTGCGAGTCATGTTTAGGGTGAAAGCCTTTCGACGATCCACGAGGACGCTTGTTGGCGATAGCAGAGTCGATCGTGCAGCCGACTCTCACGGCCTTGCCAGAATTCGATGCGGTTGGGGCTGACACAGTAGCCGCCCCAGTCGTCCGGACAAGGGATTTCTTTGTCGGCATATTGTTTCTTCAACTCGGCCAAACGCTTTTCTAACACTTCGCGCGACTCGATCACGCTCGATTGCTGGCTCACCACGGCGCCCAGCTGGCTGTCGTGTGGCCGTTTTCGAAAGTAGCTGACCGATTGATCCCGTGGGGTCCGGGTCGCGGTTCCTTCGATGCGAACCTGTCGTTGAACATGTGGCCATAGAAAGCACAGAGAAACGTTCGGGTTCGACTCGATCTGCCGTGCCTTTTGCGATCGGTAATTGGTGTAGAACCAGAACTTGCCGTCGTCGAGCCCCTTCAGTAGCACGACGCGGCTGGACACACCGCCGTGGCCATCGCTAGTCGACAGCGTCATCGCGTTGGCTTCCACCCACTCCGGCAAATCCCCCTCCATCGCTTCGTTCAGCCAGGAGCGAAACTGAACCATCGGATCGTCGGCGATGTCTTTCTCCAGTAGGCTGCCAAGCTTGTAGCTTTGACGCATTTCGTAAAGGCTCATAGCGGGATTCTCCCTCGATGTTCGGTTGGCACGCCCGGTGCATTCTATAGGTCGGCCAAATGGCGAGCTGCCAAAATGGCAGTTTGTTTATCTTGTTTTTAGGTGAAGTCATGCAGGAAATGAATCCTCCCCAACCATCGGACACCATGATTGGAAAGCTGCTCGTCGCATCGACGTCTGTGCAAGACCCGGTGTTGAGCCGATCCGTTTCTCTTGTCGTGCATCAAGATAGCGACAACGTCTTTGCCGTGCTGCTGAACCGGCCGATGACCCCTCCGCCCGGGCTGATGCAGTTGCTCGGATCGGCGTCGGGAGAAACAGCACAGGCGGGACACGGCCCATCCCATCGGTTGGCCGGCAAGGGTGGTGCAGGGTCCAGTCTGTCTGGGTCCGGCCTGTCGGGGGCGGGATCGTTTCCGACGAATCTGCCGGGGTCGGAAACAACACCGAATGCCATGGAGACTGCCGCGGACAAGCTGCAAGCGGCCGGAAACAAGCACGCGCTGGCAGCCCAGGCGGCCGCCGAGGCTTCCAAATCACTCGGCATGATTCATTTCGGCGGTCCGCTCTCGGGGCCCGTCGTGGCGGTCCACAATTCCAGCGAGCATGCCGAGGCCCAGGCGGGCAAGGGCATCTACGTCGCCGCCCAGCGGGACATGTTGGAGACCTTGGTCCGGCAAAAGCCGGGGCCATTTCGATTGATCGTCGGGCATCTGGGTTGGTCGATCGACCAGCTGCGTGCCGAACGGGAGGCTGGGTTTTGGCACATGATTGACGCGACCGATGAGGACGTCTTTGCCGGGGACCACGAGCTTTGGCCGATGGTCATTCGCCGGGCGACGACGCGTTCGGTCGCCGATTGGCTGGGGATCAAGGACACCCCGTATGCCGCCGAGGTCAATTAGTCCGGGCGGGTGAATCCCAGTTGCCGGATTTCATCTATCGCGGATCGACTTTCTTGGTACCTTTTGATCATTGTTCCGCTTTGTCCCGCCCTGTTCGCGTCCGCTTGCTGTGTCCCAAGATAAGCCCCAACCGCCCGAAGACGATCGCCCGAAGAAGTTCCGCATCACCCGCAAGCGGCTCGGCACGATCCGTTTCATCGATCCCAACGGTGACTATGGTTTCATCGATGCCGAAGACTTTCGCGATGACGTTTTCTTTCATCACACCGTCTGGCAGTTCGGTGGCGCGTCGTCCGGTGGGCCGCTTCAATTGCAGCAAAACAACTCCGATCAACCGCGGAAATTAGATCCCGAAGAGTTGGTCACGAAGTTCGTCGAGTTTGAGATCGACGATGAGATGTTTGAAGCCGAGCAGCGGCTTCGGGCCAAGGTGGTCCGGCTGACGCGGCGTCCGATGGGAAAGAAATTGACCGGCCGCGATGCGACGTTCAAAATCGTCACGCATCACCCCAAGGCGCGGCGCAAACGCCCCGATTGGCGGGGCTGAATCGATCGTTGTACGGCATGCCGTGCATGCCAGATTGTTGTGGGGCATGCTGTGCATGCCAGATTGTTGTAGGGCATGCTGTGCATGCCAGCAGTCACGCACAGCGTGACCTACCTGTCTGTCACGCACAGCGGTGACCGACCCGTCTACGCCGCGGCCTCGTCGTCTTCTTTGGGATCGTCGGGCAGTTTGCCGCCGTTGTCTTTGGCGCGTTGAACGTCGACTTCCAGATCGCGAATCACGGTCGGGTTGATCTGTTTACCCAGCATCTCACGCGTCTCTTTGAACATGATGTCGACCTTGCGACGCTGGTTGGGATTGCGGGTCCCGATCTCTTTCAAGAACATCCCTTGTTTCCTGCCCATGTCATCGGCCAACTGTTCGTTGGTGGGTTGATCACGCAGTGCGTTGAGCAGTTCTTCGGCCTCGCTCATCTGCCCTTTTTTCAGTCGCAAGCGGATCCGTGCGGCGAGCAGTTTACGAATCGCGACAAGGTCGATGATTGCGTTTTGCACGCCGCGAATGTAGGCCTCGGCTTGCAGTCGCATGTCATCGCCGGTCAGGTCGGCGACTTCTTTGGGCGTCAGCCCCGGCACCATCGGCAAACGGGCCAGCACGGCGCCGCCGTTTTTGACGTACAGCAAACGCAGCGGGTGGTCGGACTTTTTGATCGCCAGGCGGCCGTTCCAGTCCGTCCGCCCGACGAAGCTCATGGACTTACTTTTTAATTCGCGTTCGTACAGTTCGTAGCCGATCAAGGGCAGGTCTTCGCGGCCTTTGACATGCAACCGCAACAGCGTTTCGTCACGCTGCGGTTTCAGCAGCATCGCCATTTTGAACGTGCGCTGGTTCTTTCGGCCTTGCAGCCCGCCAGCCATTCCGGAGTAGTAGTCCATGTTGACGTTGGGACCGTCGCGCTCGGTGGCGATCAAGTAAGCCCACTCGATCCGGCCGACCGCGATGGGTTTCCCGTTTCGGTCGTTTTTTCGAATCATCGGCTGCAGGGCGCTGCCCACCGGCACGTTCGCCGGCGACTCGGGATCCAGGATCAAATTTCCGGCGCGTATCATGCCGGTGGCGGTCTTTTGGCCGGCATCATCGATTCGCACCATCGGCGAAAATGCCCGGGTGATGGTATGGCCGACGACGTTGGGCAGGTCATAGGCTGACAGGAACGGCGATTCAACGACGGCGCCGAACAGCCGCATCAAGGTTTCCATCTCCGACACCGCGACGGTGGATCCGTTGGCGTGTTGCCGGATTCGAACGACGAACACTTTGTCGTACTCTTCGACGGTCGATGCGACCAGTCCGGTCACGGGCAAGGGAATGATCTTGGCACCGGGTTTGGCGAACGTCGTGGCTTGACCGCGGGTGACCAGCAGGGCTTCGGTGGACGGGTTGTTCCAGGTTTGCGATAGCGCGATCGCGTCGCCGTCAAACGGTTGCAGCTTTGCGGCGGTTCCGGCCATCGTTGGATCGCCGAATTCGCCGGCGCGACGCAGCACGTTGGCTTGCATGCCTTTGGTGACTGCGACCGAGCCGACGTATTGAGGCAGGCTGCGGACCGACTGGATTCGAATCGCGTCCTCGTGATCGCGTTTGACCGCGATGACCGGATCCGACGCGGCGATTTGATCATACGTCAGGTCTTCCATGGAACGAAACGACGCGGTGGCGACCGGCGGCGGCGCGTCGGCGATCGTCGTCCGCCACAGCGCATTGAAATCGCGATCCAAGTACTCCAAGACCGGTTCGCGAAGTGTGTCGGCGGTGAAGCGGGGATCGCGTGAGACGACCCAGATCAGCACCCGATAGGGAGAGTAGTCCCACGGTTCTTCGTCACGCGGGTCCGGCTGGGCGGCCGACGTTTCCTCTTCGGGGTCGCTCGAGGTGGCCTTGTCCGCTTCGTCGGCGGTCTGTGCCGACAGCGAGGGTGCCATCAACAACGACAGCAGCGCGAGGCAGACGGTGATGAA
>NZ_JBFHKV010000232.1:0-9226 GCF_041595215.1 Stieleria sp.
AACTGGGCAATCCGGAATTGAGCGAGGCAGCCAAACAGGCAGCCAAAATGCTCGCCGCGTCCGCCCAGCAGGAAAAGAAGCAGACCGACCGCGACAAGCTCGTTCAGGCGATCACGCGATCGGTGGGAAACGCCCAACGTTACAGGCGAGCGATCGAGCAGTTTGTCGACGATTGGCCTCGAGACACGTTGGCTCAGCGGCTGCAGCGAGACGCCCCGAGTGCCGACGCCATCGATGCCACGCTTGCCTGGATCGATGTGCTGAGCCATCCCGCTTATCAACAGCCACAATCGGCCGATGCTGAGATGGCGAAAGCCTGGTTGGCGACGCTCGAACACGCCGAATCGCTGGAGCCTGAGCATCCGCTGTCCGTTCCGGCGACCCGATGGCGGGCGACGTATCAAACCCTTGCCGGCTGTGACGAGGCGATCAAGGAACTGCGTGAGGCGTTTCGGTCACCGTTGGTCAATCGCATCTATGTCTATCCCGATCCCAGTGGCAGTGTGTTTTATTCGGAACAGGCGCCGGATCCAAAGTCGCCGCGGGCACACCTTGTTTCGGTTTTATTGAATCCCTCGTTGGAGCGTGAAACCCAAAACTTCGGCTTGCGGTTTCGTGAGGAAGTGCTGCCCAAGGTTGCGTTGTCGGGGCACAGCCAGTTCGCCGCGAAGATGGCGCCCAGCGTCACCGACGTCACAGTGACCGACTTCACTCCCGTCGCGTATCGTTTGATCAGCGAGTTGCGAACGTTTCAGAGCGAGCCGGAATTTGATCCGATCTATCGACTGATTTGGATGCGCCGCGTGTTGGAGATCGCCGTCCAGGGAAGCGTTCCGATCAAATTGGCCTTTGGTGATTGGCTCGAATCCTTGCAAGCGTCCGATTTCGACTGGGATACCAACTGGTTGACGTACGACCCCGAAGACGTGGATCGCCTGGTGAAAGTGACTCAAGCAAGACGGCTGCTCGAAGGTGTGGACGATTGGAACAATCGCGTCGAACGGATGCTCGCCGAATTCAAAGCGTTCCGTAGCCCCCGTCCGCCGGCGCCCCGTTGGATCGGTTGGGTCTCCCTGGACGGTGAAACCTACGAAGCGGTTCTCAGTGAGCCGGCCGATTCCGATCCGCTGGTTGTTTTTCCGGTCGATTCGCAAACCGGACAGACGAAACGCGTCGACATCGGCGCGCCGCCGACATCAAAGCCACTCCGGGTGACCCATCCGGACGCCCAGCAGTGCGGCGCGATCCTCTGTGTCGTCTCACCACGCTCTGCCGTATCAACTCCCTCAACAACCAGGAAATGAACAAGGTGGATGCATCGCCGGTCAGCAACGATCGACTCGTTTGGATGCGACGTGACATCGAACGCCGTTTCGGTTTTGCGGGCGCGCGCTACACGCGTGTGGGCAGCGTGTTGCCCGCGCTGATCGCCGCCGCGATCACGGTGGCCCTGTTCGGATCGTTCGTCGCGATCGGTTCCAATCCGATCGTGGACATGTTCATTCGACGCGGTTGGACGCCGCCGGTGATCGTCTTTTTTTCCGTCTGGTCGATGCTGATTCTGTGGTTCAAACGCGCCAAACTGAAGCTGCAACAAAAGGCGCTACGGCTGCGCGTGATGCCGGACCAAATCGACTTTGTCCTGTCGGTCGATCGGGTGAGCGAAGTGTTGCATCGCTTGTACGAAGTCTGTGACGATCCCAAACGGTTTGTGCTGCTGCATCGAATCGAAGTCGGCCTGTCAAATGCCCGGAACTTGAGCCGTGTGGTCGATCTGGGCGAGATCTTGCGGACACAATCCGAGCACGACGAATCGGTGATGGAAACCAGTTTCAATCTGATTCGCGGGTTGGTGTGGGCGATTCCGATTCTCGGTTTCATCGGGACGGTTTCGGGACTATCGATCGCGATCGGCGGATTCGGCCGGGTGCTCAGCCAGACCGAAGACCCGTCGAAATTGATCGGTGCGCTTCAAGGTGTGACGGGCGGACTGGCGACAGCCTTTGAAACGACACTGCTGGCCCTGATGGCGGCGTTGTTGGTCCAGATGACGATGACGTTTCAGAAGAAACAGGAAGAAGAGTTTCTTGATGAATGCACGGAGTATTGTCAGCGCGAAGTGCTGAGCCGAATCGCACATTCCGACGCGAGCGATGTTACGTCCGAAACGAAACCACAATCGGACGCAACTGGATCGATTCAAGACGACGAAACGGGTTTTGCCCCGGTCGAAGTGATCCAGGAAGGCGAAGCAGACGCGGACGCAGTTGTCATCGATGGGCCCATTGTGTTGGAGTGATGCACGATGAGACGTCGACGACGTGAGCAGACCGTCAACCTGTTTGCCTTTCAAGACATCATCACCGGTGTCGCCGGTGTGATGTTGTTTATCTTGTTGCTGTTGGTGGTGCAGTTGAGTCTACGACTGGCGACCCAAGCGGCTGAACTGCAGGAAAAGCTGGCTGATGATGCCGCCAACGCCGCTGCTGCCACGACGCCGCCGGACGAGGCGATGGAAGATCCCTTTCAGGATTTGGATCAGCTGGAACAACAGTTAAAACAACTGCGCCGCGACAACCAGGAACTGCTCGATGCAACCGCTCGCGACCTGGACGGTGACATCCAGGCCGCTCAATCGGAACTCGCCGAGCTGGTCCGTCAAGCCGACGAGGCGAAGACACAGGCAGAGAAGTTGCAGCAGCAGGTGGCGTCCCAGCAGATGAGTCAGCAACGCAAAGAGATCCTTGAGTTGCGGGAGCGACTTCGGGAAAAGTTGGAGTCGCTGAAGCAAGAACAAGTGCTCCACCGCAGTGGCAAACTGGTCGCATTCAAGACCACCGCAAGCCCCACGCGTCCGATGTGGGTCGTCGATTTGCGCGACACCTACGCGGAACTGTTCGATGTGCTCCAACCCACCGATGTGACCACCGTGTCCTACGACCGGGAGCAGCTCCCGATGCAGACGGTTGCCCAAATCAGTGACGTGTTAGCGGACAAGACTCAAACGCGATCGATCATCCTGGTGCTGCGTCCCTCGGTGGCCGGTGCCGGTGCCGTCTTGTTATCTGATTTCCGTCAGGCCGGATTCAATCTGGCGTTAGAGTTGTTGGACGAAGATTCCGAGATCACGGTTCAGGGCGACGTGCCGATCGAAGGCGACAGTACCGAAGGGGACGCACGATGAGCCGGCGGAGGACGAACAGCAACGAAGACGATTCGCTGGAACTGTTACTGGACACGGTGTCCAATGTGTTTGGGGGCGTGATGTTTTTGACGCTGTTGGCGGCGTTGTTGATCATCGCGCGAGGGACCGCGCCGGCGGAACCGGACGACGCGGTCGAGGAGCGGCCCGTGCCGGTCAGTGCGGTACTGGTGGAGGCAAAGATCCGGCAGACCGCCGCCGCGATCCAGGCTCAGCAAGAAATCATGCGACAACTGGACCCCGACGGCGACGTGATGGCCAAATCGGATCGGTTGCGATCCCTCGAGCAGACGCTCTCGCTGGCACGACGCCACGCCGGCCGGACCGATCACCTGAAGGAAGCACAACAGCAGGCGCTGCGGGATCAATTGGCAAACCAGTCCGAACTGGAACAACAAATCGCCGACGTGAAGCAACAGATCGCCGACCAAGCGGCCACCGCCAGCGCGATCCGCACCCAGTCCGAACGGTCCGTTGAATTCCGCCCTTTGAGTCGTAGCATGACCGATGAGGCGGTCGTGTTGCTACGGTACGGGCGTTGGTACCTGTTACAAACCGGACCCAGCGAAGGCGTCAATCGCGACGATTTCTTTGTACTACAGCACAGTCGCTCGTTGACGCGCGTGACGCCGAAGCCACACCGCGGATCGCCGGTGACCTCGCAATCACTGTCCGACTTGGTCACGCGTCTGAAGGCCGAATTCAAGCCCGGGCAATTTCATGTGTTGATCGCCGTTTGGGATGATTCATTTTCGGAATTCAATCCGGTCAAAGACGCGGTCAAGGCGGCCGGGTACACCTATCGCACGCTGCCGTGTGACAGCAGCACGCGCTTGAGCAATCAATATGCGGCCGAAGCGTATGTGCAGTGACGCACCGGCCTTCGAGTCTTTGTCGCGTGTCGTTGCGGTATTAGCCACCAGATAACGCGTGATTGAAGGGCGGGGCTGTCAAAACAGCCGACGAACCTGTATCGCGCGGCGGCACGGCGGTGAAGCTTTTTCTAGCGCAGCGGTCGATCAGGAATTGGTAAATTGGCGGTCAACCCCATCGGCGACGACGTTACAACGCGTACAACGATGACGATCGGAGCACCATTGTTAACCATGTCGTGGATCTAATCAGAACTCGCCGCATCGAAAAGCCGCAATGGAGTAGATCCATTATGTCCGGCATTGCTTCGAAGCCTCCCGGCGAGATTGCCCCGGTCTCGCCTGGAGGTGGATTTTCGAAGAACAATGTCCGATTCATGAAGGCCAAGTTGTAAGCGAGTTGGGCACCGTGAAACATCGCAATACGAGCAAAATGACGGCGATTCTTAATGTCTGATGTGATGCTGGATGGAATAAATGTCACGATCTGCGACTGGCGAGGCCATGTGATCTGGCGTAGCGATCGAAAGCCGTCTTGGAAACCCGGTGATTTGGCATGGAAGCACTTGACCGGTGAATCGAGCGAGCGGGCCAAGCTGGCCTTTGCCAAGGTCGTCACGCTCGGTGAAAAGGCGACACTGGAGCTGGAGAACAAACGCGGCCAACATTCACGCGAATGGTTGTGGCCGCTGGACCGTCCGGAGGTCGCCGTGTGCGTGTTGTCGGTGTTGATCCCGAGCGAACTGAAAACGCTTACCGATCGAGAACGCGAGATTTTGGGACTGTTGGCGTTGGGCTGCCCGACCCGTGAAATTGCCGAACGCTTGGACGTCAGCGCGAGCACCGTTCACACGCACTTGAGACGGGCGCGACAAAAACTGGCGCTGCCCAGTGTCGAATCACTCACGGGCTTTGCCGCCCGCTACTGTCACCCCAACGCGGCTCCGCTGCAATCGATCTCATTCTGAAGTCCCGTTGGAGACTGCGTCGGCCGCGGTCGTGTCTGGATCAGGGTTGGTGCGGTGGTGCCTGGAGATCCAGACGCTACAGGGGGCATGACGCAACACGTACTTCGTGGTGCTGCCGAGCAGGAAGTCGTCCAGCAAGCTGTGACCGGAGTCACCGACGACGACGAGATCGGAGTCACTTTTTTCCGCCAGATCGGCGATCGCGTCTCCGACTCGCTGGTCATGAATGATCACCGATTGGGTCTTGGGCAATTTCTTGATCAAGCGGTCCTTCATCTGATCACCACCCTGCTTCATCTCCTTGAAAATCTCCTCTTCGTTGGCAATCGCGGCGGTCGACAAGCCGTTGCCGAGCAGATAATCGTAGATCGGAGCCACGCTGAGCAATTCGACCTCGGTGTCGGCCTGCCAATCGAGTGCCATGAGCTCTTCGACGGCATCGCGAGACGCTTTCGAGCTGTCGTAACCGATCAGGATTCGATTGGCCTTGGACGCATCGGCGTCGCGTTGACCATCTTCCTCTTCCGGCGGGCGGACGACCAGCACCGAGCATTTGGCGTGCGTGGCGATGCTGTCCGAGACGCTGCCGATCAACAAGCGGCCGAAGAACGAGTGGCCGCGGGCACCGATGACGATCAGATCACAGTCCAAATCCTTGGCTTCGCCCAAGACGACTTTGACCGGATGGCCCGGACGACAGATCGTATCGATACGTGTGCAGCGCTCGCGCAAGAGCTTTGCCATGTCGGCTTGATGCACTTCCGCCCGCGCACGTTCCTGTCGAAGCAGTTCGGGAAACCAATGCTGGGTCGACTCCGGGCTTGACCCGTACGGGTCGCCGAGCGCGGTGATGATCGTCAAGCTCATCGGCTCGGTGAATTTCAGCGAGCGCAGAAATTTTGCGGCCGCTGCCGCCTGCTGAGAACAATCGGTCGCTAGCAAGACTTTCATCGTCTCACGCTCCAGAGAGGTGGTGGTGTGGTTTAAGAGTCCAAGTGTTTGACCGCTCGATTGCGTGTCACCCAGACGCTGCAAGGTGCATGACGCAAGACATACCGCGACGTGCTGCCCAACAGGAATCGATTCACCGCGCTCCGAGGCGTCTCACCGACAATCAGCAAGTCGATGGCGTTGTCTTCGGCAAAGGTGACGATGCTTTCGCCGATATGATCCCCTTTGACCAGATGCGTTTTGGCGTGCGGGGCCACGTCGGCCAGTCGCTCTTTGGCGTCGGAGAGTCCGTCGAGGTAGTGCGACGAGATCTCGATGCCCTCGTCCGCGATGCGCTGACCGATGAAGTCCGAAAGGTAGGTTTCGACCGTCAGCAGATGAAAATCGGTGCCCGTTTTCCAAGGGACTTCTGCGATCTCTTCCAACGCCAAGGACGCCGAGTCGCTGCTCTCGTACGCCAAGCAGACTCGGATCGGACGTGCCGTTTCGTGCAGCCCCGTGGGACGAACCACCAACGTGCTGCAGGGGGCGTGGGTGGCGACGTGATCGCTGACGCTGCCCAACAACAAACGCGTGATTTGCGAATGCCCCTTGGCACCGACCACCACCAAATCTCGTTTCTGCGATCCGGCAAGCTCGACGATGGATTCACCGACCGGACCTTCACGCATCGCATGCTTGATCGTGACGTTGGCCCCGTCGAACATCTCTGCCACCTGCCTGAACGTCTCGTTGGCAAAGGCTTTGTCTCGCTCAAACGCCTTTTCCAGCAGTTCACCCGTCGCGTAGCTGCTGTGAATGAAAGGACGTTGCACGACACTTAACACCGTCAGGTCCAAACTGTCCGGATGGGGAAGGTGAGCGAGCAGTTTGGCGGCTTCGATCGAAGGGGTCGATCCGTCGATGGCAAGTAAGACATTATGCATAGCAAAAATTCTCCAGGGTGGTGATCAACCAGCAGTCAAGCAAATCGAATGCCAGAACGTGCGACGACAGTCAGATCGCCCCTCTCGATCATTTGAATTTCCATCGAGCGCGCGAAATGGCCCACAGTGTGCCATTTGTCTCAATCGCTGGTGCGCCGATGTGTGACATCATGACAACGCGTTCCAATCACACCGGTAAAACCATCCTGCCACCCCGGTTTGGCCCTCCAGTTGCACCTTCAGGCGGAGAGCATCGCGAGTTGATTTCGGGACATCGAATGAGTCGATCTTCCGAATCGAATGCGATCGCGCCAGGCGCGACACGTCAGCGCGGGGCGCCGCGTGGCCCGTCGCTCACGCCTGCGGGCTTCAATCGACCCGCCGCTTGCCGCGAACGTGTGATCGACGTCGTCCTCCCCGCCATCCAGTTGAATCGAGAGCCATCATGACCGACCAGCCAGAGACCACGAAGTCACAAGCGGCCCACTACTTCGCCGAGTTGGAGGCCAGGATCGTCCAGCGACTCCATGCCGAAGCCGGCTCGGAGGCGTCGCGCGCCGCGTTGGTTCGCAGCACCGGTGTCGAAGACCCCCAATTGATCGACGAGCTTTCCAAGTTGGGGATCACCGCCGACGAATTGATCTGCCTGCGATTCATCCCACTGGTGTTGGTCGCGTGGGCCGAAGACCACGCCGACTCGGAAGAACGCGAGGTGATTCAGTCACAGGCCGCCAAGCTGGGGATTCGCGAAGACTCCACCGCATGGCTGGTGCTGGAAACGTGGTTGCAAAAACAGCCGCCGGGATTGGGCATCGATGCTTGGAAACGGTACACGCGCGGGATTTTGAAAAAGATGTCACGCAACGCCGCGAATCGATTGATCCACTTGACCGAGAAGCAAATGATTACCGTTGCCAAAGCGTCCGGCGGGCATCTGGGAGTGGGCAAGGTTTCTCACAAGGAAAGCACGATGATCAACCGGCTGCTGACGATCATGCATGAGCAAGCCGAACAGGCGTAGTGGATCGCGCTGTGAAGCATTGTTTCGCGGCAGGGCGCGAGCCCCATGCCCCACCTATGGTTGCATCAAACGGGGGACGTTTGTGAGCGGCAGGGCGCTAGCCCTCCGGTCTTTCACGGTCAAACCGGACGGCTCGCGCCGTTCCGCTAAAACCTTAAACCGAATGTCGGCGGCCTACCCCGAACGGGATACCGGATTCGCTGACTCTCTCCTTTGACACTCAACGACCGTCAGGTCTCGCGCCAGTTCCAGCGTGCGGTCCCAGCGGGCGCGAAGCAAATCCATCTGGTCACGGCTCCAGCCCTGACCGACCAGGCTGGCCAGATGCAACCCGGTGATCACGGCGATTGAGATCGGCACCACGACCAGCGACCAGGGCGGATTGCCCATCGACCACTGCACAAATCCGAAGATCAGCGCGCCGAAGAAACAGCAGGCCGCGACCAGGTAAATCGCCATCACCATCGTCCAGATTTCGGGCCGTGGCGAAAATCGACAAAATGCCTCGCTAGACTGCGGCTCGTCCATACAGTTCAATTGGACCGATAGATGAGGCGACCAGAACCGTTTGTCCGCCGATTCGATCTGGAAATCGATCACCCAACCGGCCGCTTCCGCGTGGGGAGACAGTTCGTCAGATTGAATCGCACGGCGAAGCCGTTGTTTGGCCTCCTCGCGTTCCCAAGGAAGCTGGACACGAAACGTCGGCTGCATTTGGATTTGATTCGTCATTCTCTCGCTCCTAATGGCAAAGCAAACCGACGACCGTGAAGACTTGCTCCGCGATGGGACCGCAATGCCGGTTCGCGGCAGGCTGTGGGTGGACCGAGCCGAAGTCGTGATCGGGTTCCGATCCCAAGGGCAGCTGAGTCTGTATTGGGACCAGGATCCGGTGTTTCAATTCGATGAGTCTTGCCGGCTGCGACGCGTCTTTATCGATTCGTGTCGTTTGAAAGCAGAAAACGGAAAACTGGTCCGCCTGCGTCAGCCACACGAATCCATCGATCGCCCCGTCGAACGATTACGGCTGGTGACCGAACCGATCTCCGCAGACGATGAAGCCGCAATTCTACAACGCCTTTCTGACCGCTTGCAACAAATCGACGCGACGCTCGATCGGATGATGCTTGACGGCGATCAGACTTCCCTGCAAACCGTCGGGGCGACTCCGCCGGAATTCGCCCGACGCGTCCGAGCCTGGATCGCGAATTGGAATCGGTCGATGGGGGTGGCTGGTGGGCCGTCGGCGTGATCGGGAGGGGGCAGAACGATGGGGGCAAGACGAT
>NZ_JBFHKV010000233.1:0-9211 GCF_041595215.1 Stieleria sp.
GAAGTCGCCTTTGTCGTCGGATTTCGTCGCCGGTTCCCCCATGTCCTGTGACGCTTCGGTCACAAAGTCGAAGCGGGGCAACAGTTCGTTGCACGCCAGACGGCGGTCCCATTGAACCTGACGCAGTTCGTACTGCAGGATTTGTGGTTCGGGGCGACGACCGAGGGCGGCGGCCAAGTCTGCGTTGAAATCAAATTCGGTCTGTTGTTTGATCACGGGGAACTGCGTCGGCAACCAACTCTTGGCGGGAACCAACGGTCGCCCCGATTCGTCTCTCAGATAAAGCCCCAACTTGAACGCGGTGGCTTGGAACTTTTGCTGTGCCTTGAGCCGCAGGGCGCTCCGCTCGGCGATCAACTGTTGATTCAAGACCAGATTGATCGTCGCGAACTTCCCCGCCTCCACGCCGACTTCGAATTGTTTGCCGCGTTTGACGGCCAGATCCAGCAGTTCCTGTTGTGCCTGCAACACCGCCCCGGCAGCAACCCATTCCCAATAGACTTCGATCGCCTCGCTCGAAATCGACAAGATGGCTTGTTGGAATTGCGGCTCGGCGGCTTGTTGTTGCAGCGAAGCCTGAAAGACGGCGACACGTTGCGGGTCGATCGCCCGACCTTGCAGCAACGGTTGTGCGGCACTGATTTTGAACTCGCCGGCATCGTCGGTCTGACGTTCTTTGTACCACGGTTGATAGAACCCGCGCCCGATTCGATAGCCTGCCGACAGATAGCCGCCCCACCAGGTCTGTCTGGCCAAGCCCAGTCCGCTGCGATAGTTCTCGTAAAACCCCGTCGGCTCGGACAGCGAATGGGCATCGAATTTTGTGTCGTAGGCGCCGTAGGCGGACAACAATTCGCCACCGGCCAGCGGACGCAGTTGCCGGGCGCGCTGGATGTCCGGATAGGCACGATACAAGCTTGCCAGGACATCGGCCAATTTCAGTGGCTCTTCGGCAGCGGCCGTCGATTGTGCCGCTTGTTCGCCCTCGGACGTGTTTGATTCGACCACCTCGGCCGGTGGCGGCTGAACCTCGTCTTCCACCATCGCCAAAAACGCCGCAAACGAACGCTGATCCGTCTCGTCCTGCGGGGCTCGGATTCCCTCTTGGGCACCGGCATTGATCGTGCATCCACCCCACAGCATTGCCGCGAGTGCCAATCGAGTGGCTCCGCGGCGGCTGGACCGGGCGATGACACTCAAGGCTTGGGCAGTTTGACTTTCGCCGCCTTTTGCTTCTTGGGCTCGTCGTCGGCCACGACAGGGGGAAATCCGTTCAATTGACGCCATATCTCATAACCGAGAGGAACTCGTTTCAGCAAAACCCATCCGTTTGCCCGCACACCTTGACGAAGGTATCGGTCATCCGGCCAGCCATCCTCCCGTGGAAAATGATTGTCCGGCGTGACGATCACGCGGAAATACCCCATTCCATCGTCGGTTGGGAAAACCCGGTTGACTTTACCGCCGAAGGTCCCGACCGCCACCGAGGGCCAGCCGACAAACTGCACCGCCGGCCACCCCTCGAATTGCAGACGCACAGGATCCCCTTCCTGAATCAGCGGCATGTCGTTGCCGCTGACCTTCATTTCGACCGCCAATTCATCGGCATCGGGCACGATGACGAACAATTGATCGCCCTCCTTGATGGTGTCGCTGCCGGTGACACCGTTCCACTGCTGGATGTAACCGGAACGGGGCGCCCGAATCTCCAATCGATCCAGTTCCGACCGCTTGTTGCGTAGATCCGAGATCTCTTTTTGAACCGTGTTGACCTTTCCGGTGGCCGCGTTGATCTTGTCATTGGCCTCCTGGTTCTTGATTCGGATGTCCCGCTTCTTGGCTTCGATTTCCTCTTCTTTGGAGGCGAGGGCGGCGTAAACTTCCTGCTCGGCGTTCTCGGCCTTGAGCACCTTGGCTTCCTGAGCGTCGACCGCGCGACGCTTGGTAAACAGCTCTTCGCGTGAGATCAGGCCTTGCGGAAAGACGTCTTCGGCGACTTGCAATTGATTCATCTTGTCACGCAGTTCCGCGCGCAGTGCGGTGACCTCGTTTTTCGCCTGTTCCCATTTTTGCTTGGCCGCGTTGAAGTCTTGCTGGAGCGATTTTTCCAGCGACTCGCCGGATTGAAATTGCAGTTGGGCGTTGGTCTTGGCAACCTCCAGGCTCGCCTTTTCGGCTTGCAATTTGGATTCCAATGCCATGATCTGGGTATTGATCTGCGCCACGCCGTCGGCTGCGAACGGACTCATCTGCAGCAGCAACTCGCCTTCTTCGACATAGCTGCCTTCGCGCAGTCCTGGTTTGACGTAGCTGACCACGCCCTTGGATTGGCTGAGCATCGGCTGCGGCCGTTGCTGTGGATCGAGCGCCCGAACGATTCCGGTGCCGCGCGCGGTTTGCCGCCACGGCACGAATACCATCGCCGCGATCGAATGGATCAATGTGACAAACGTGATCCGACCGACGATGCGTACGATCCGCCCGGTTCGGACCATCTGCAGCGCCGGAAAGTCATCGGCGGAAGGTTCGGATGCAATCATGTCAGTGAACAACGAGTGCGTGTCGTTAGGATAGGTGCAACGAAATCTGGCTATCGCAAAGTGCGGCGACGTCATCCCGGTTGGTAAAGACGATCAACGTCCAATTCGCATCGGGACCGGTCAGTTTTTTCCAAATCAATTCGCGATGTTCGCGGCTCAAATGATCCATCAGCCCGTTGATGACCAGCAAGCGGGGATACGGCCCGATCGCGCGGGCAATCATCAATCGCGATTGCTGATCCTGAGTCAGCGGGTAGCCGCCGGTCTGGACCGGGGTGTTCAGCCCGCTGGGAAGTGCGAGCACGGCTTCGAGCAAATCGGTAGCGGCGAGTACATGACGCACCCGATTGGGTGAAACGTTGGGACGCCCCAGGCTGACATTTTCGATGATCGAACCGTAAAACATCTCGGGCGGTCCGGCGTATCCGACCAGTTCACCCGGGTCGGCACTGGCCGCTTCAAAGGCATCAAACCCGGCGATCTGGATCACGCCGGCATCGGGATCGATCAGACCGGCCAGCGATTTTGCCAAGTAGTCCATGCCCGGCTGATCGTCGCCGATGATCGCCACGCGAGAACCGGCCGCAACCTCGGCGTTGGGGATCTTGCAATGGTACATCATTGAATCGAACGTCAGCTCGCTCCAACACACCTCCGCGGGGCCTGGGGGTATCGTTCCGATCTCCGTCCGTGGGTCCGGCGGAATGTCCAGCAGGTAACCGACTTTATCAATCCCCGCCATCATGTCGTAAAACTTCTCCAGCGACTTCCCCGCCTTGGCGAACGCACCGACCACGACGGTAACAACCAACTCACTGGCTACCAATTGCCCGAGCGTCAATTGTCCATCGATGACCAACCAGCCCCCCAGCCCGAGCAGCACGGTGGACGCCGCGACCTGCAACCCGACGGCGAAAATGACCTGACGGATCACGACGCCGAATTGCTTCTTTCTCGCTTTGATGTATTCCGAAGTCAGCTGGTTCGCACGCAGAATCGCCAGCCGCTCGCCACCGCCGGTCTTGAACGCCGAAGGCATCGCGATCACGTCTTGCAACCAATGGGCGACTTCATACTTGGTCTTCGATTCCTTGATCGCCGTCAGAATCCCACCGCGACCAAGGATCCAGGTAAAGAAGACCATCGTGAAGATCAGGGCGAGGTCGAACCCGAGCAGAAACGGGTGGTAGAACGCCAACAGAATCAGCCCCATCGCGGTCGTCAGCACCACCGTCACACCGTCGAGCAGCAACACCGCCGTCGCCTTTTGAATCGTCATGATATCGAACACGCGGTTGGCCAACTCACGCGGATACTCGCCTCGCAGCGAAGCCTGGTTGGCACGCGGGAATCGATGCGACAGGTCGCTGACGATTCGCACGAATTGACGTCGCTGAATCATCTCGACCACCCAGGTCTGCAGGACCTTGAGCACGCCTGCGATCCCCAGACACGTCAGCAACATCCCCGCCAACACGACCAGCGGCTGGAAATACGTTCCCCAACTGACGACATTGACCAACCCTTCGATGACCAGCGGAGTCGCCAAGCCCAACACCCCGGCAACGCCGGCAAACAAAACCACCAGCCACAGGTCACGCCGATCCAAAGTCAACAGCGCGACCAAACGCCGGACCGGTGTCGGATATTCGCCGACGCCGTCGTGTGCCTGGGCGCCTGAAAGTGTTTCGCACTCCAGTTCTTTTTTTGCGACCAACATTCGCACCGATTCGCGTTTCCCGATCAGGCCGGCCAGCTCCGATTTGTTCAAACAGAGATGCTCGGTGGTCTCGCCGATCAGGGACGCTTCCAGCCGACTCCCCTCGGGCCGCTCCAGCACCAACATCTTGCCGGCCTCCAAGGCGAACACGACCGCATACCCCTGGCGAACGGTCGCAAAGGTCTCCCCCGCGCTGCGGAACGGCGACTCCCGCAACACGATGTCGGACTTCTCCGCCGCGTCCATCAACTGCCGAAACGGATCGTCCGGATCGTGCACCAGCACGTGCAACGCGATCGGCTGCTTTTTGACCTGGACATCGAGCGCAATGACCAACACCGCAATCGTCTTTTCGACCACGCTGATACTCGGAACTCGGTCTAAGCCGTGTTTCTCGCCAGCGCGATCGATCTCTGCGGCATTGCCCTCACCCGGTCGTAACATGTCAATGATTTAGAGAATTAGGAGACGAAAACCCGGGCCACACCCTGACGTGGTCAGGACTGACCCTATCACTAGTCCGGCCAAACTGTACGGTCAACGCTCGATTTTTGACAAGCCGATAACTCGGTCAATCACCCAAAAACTCGCTGTCGACAAACCGGATCCCGGAGTACCACCACATCGCCGGCAGCCCCGCCAACATCGCCAGCCCCGCGGTAATCGAACAAAACGTCCAAGAAAACCCCACCAGCACCCCGGCGATTGCCGCCGATCCGACGGCAAACAGCAAGATCGGCGTCATGGAAAGCCCCAGGATCATCATAAAAATCAACGCCCGCGCTCCCTGAAAGACGTCGGGGGTTCCGCTGGGCATCGGACGCAGCCCCGTCACCGCCGAAATAAAATTGGTCATCGACGCAAACGCCAGACTGAATGAAGCCCCGGCAAACACCACCGACAGCGACTGCACCATCGTCAGAGAACTGACCACCAGGGCCGGCAAACAAAACGCACACTCGATCGCCAGCAACACCGTCGCGGTTCCCGTGACCATCCCCGTCGCAATCGCCATCGGGCGGATCGGCAACGTCTGGTACCATGTTAATAGACGCCGATTTGCGGAAAACCCGCTCTGCGCCGTGATCGACACCAGAAACCCCACGTAGGCCGACGCCGCCAGGGCAAGCGGCACCGCATAGGTTCGGGCCGGATCGGGAATCGTGTCCGGAAACTGGGGCAGCAGTACCGCAGCGGCGATCGCCGCCACCATCCCGATGAGAATCATCCCAGGTACCAACCGGCCGGTGCGGCGGATGGCCGACGTGACTTGTGACCAGGCCACCGGCCCAACACCGCCCCACCATCCGAACGCGGGCAATGACCGCGACCGTTCCGCCTGACGCGTCGACATGGCGTAGACGTTGCCGCCGCGAATCCGCTCCAGCTTCTTTTGCCGCCGTGCGACGCCCTCGACCGCAAGCTCTGAGAATCCGCCGTTGGTCCGGTAACAACTGACCGTGATCCCGGAAACCAAGGCGACGCTCATCAACAGCCCCCCCAGCCACTCCATCCCGATCGCACTTTCGATCAGCAACACAAAGGGACGAAACGGAAGCGTCAACGCGCGTGCAGCCCAACCGTCATTGATCGCCCGGGAAATCATTTCCACCGAATAAACGTCCGGCGACCGCAGCACCTGATGAGCGACCTCCGTTGCGATCAATGCAAGACTGGCTCCGACGCTCCAGCGAATCGCTCGCAAGAGCGTTGGCGAAATCCGGGATCTGACCAGCGTGTATTGAAAGGCGATCATCGTGATGAACGCTCCCCCCAACGCGATCCCCAGAAAACCGCCCAACAGGCTGCCGAAGTGTGGCAGCAGAAACACCGAAAAGAAAAAACTAAGCGGCAGCCATCCGATCCCAAACGTCAACAATCGGTACGACAGGATCTGAGAATTGGTGAACGGTCCGGCAAGCACAAATTGGAGCTCCGCTGGCTTGAGTTCCAACATCGCTTTGCCCGAATCGGTCACCACCATCATCGCCGCCGCGGCATACATCAACACCGGGATGGCACTTCCCAGCAACTCGGCAATGATCGAGGAAGGCTGTTTCTGATCACTCAGCGCCATCACCACGGTGGGCATCAGACCGAATGAAACCATCGCCAGCATGAACAGGGTGAAGAACGCTCCGGACGGTTTCTTGACCAACCGCCACCCTTGGCGAACCGCGGCCCACATCAGCATCCGCATCAATTGCGTCAGAGCGGGATCAATCATCGCTCACCGCAAGATTCTGATCGTCGAGTTCTTCCGGTTGCCCGGTCAAGCGAAAGAAGACTTCTTCCAATGAACCGCTGGCGCCCCCGAACCGCTCGCGGGCCTCGCCCAGCGGACCGCTGAACAACACCTTGCCCTGTCGAATCAACACCAAGAAATCGCACAAGTCATCGACCAGCGACAGCAGGTGCGAACTGACCAGCACCGTCGCGCCTCGCTGCGACTGCTCGCGAATCGTTTCCTTCAATGTGCGAATACTCGGCGGGTCCAGCCCGGTCATCGGTTCGTCCAGCAGCAAGACGTCGGGGCGGCGTAGATAGGCGCACGCGATCGCCACCTTTTGCCGCATCCCCCGCGACAATTCCGACGCCAACGTGTTCTTCTTGTCGCTCAACGTCAACCGACTCAGCCAGTCCTCGGCGTCCTCTTGCCAGTCGGTCAAACGATACGCCGACGCGATGAACTGCAGGTGCTCCTGGACGGTCAACGTGTCAAACAACGGCGGGTCGTCGGGAACATAGGCCGTGCGTTGTTTGACCAAAATGGGATCGACCGCCAGATCAGCGCCGGCCACTCGCATTCGCCCCGCGGTCGGTCGAAGAATCCCGCACAAGGTTCGAATCGTTGTCGTCTTACCGGCACCATTGGGACCGACCAACGCCGCGACCGAACCGGCCGGAATCGCGAACGACGCACCGGCCACGGCAACAAAGTCACCGTAACGTTTGACGAACGCTTCGACTTCGATCATGGTCTGACGCCGGGTGCATGGTTCAGAAGAACGCGGCCGAATCAACGACTGGGAGATTCAATTTCGAACAACATGATCACGGTCACATCGCCGCCGGAAAACGTGTTCATCGGTCCCGTGCCGGTATCCACCGACGCCGAATGATTGCCCGAGATCGACAACACCCGCACATTGTTCTTTCGGATGAACCGGTTGATTTGTTTTTCCAAGTCTTCCAGTTCGGTATCGACGGACTTGAAAATCTTGACCTGCTGCACGTGAATACTCCGCACTCTCGTTCTTGGCATGAAGAAAACGTGGCCGATCCCGGGGTTCGCACGATCGACCCGACATCCGCCAAGGTAGCACGCCGGTTCCAGCCATGCGAGCGGTCAGCTTGCCCTAACGCGGCAATCGAGGCGACGAGACCACGCGATCGATCGCCTCGGCACCGGCGAGCACCGCGACGCTGCGGTCCAGCCCCGCTTCGCGGAACAACCGCCGCATTCCGATCATCAACGCATGCCAACAGTGAATCGTCTCCGGGACCGAGATCTTCACGGCATCGTCGCGGTCAAACCCCTGCTCGCTGACCGAAATCTCGGTGGGAAGATGCAACAGCGCTTCCAACATCAAATGTTGACAGCACTCCAATTCGCTCAAGCCGGGATCATCGTAGATCCACAAATGCGGCCCGAGAATGCGATCGATCATCGCCAAAGCCGCCGAATCCGCCGTGTCGCTGTTGAGTACCAGTTCCGTCTGACCACACTGAACGTAAAACTTTGCCACCGGATCGCTCCTCCGTGAAGAAATGTGAGATACTGAAGACCGCGGAAGCGTTTTCGCCTCCGTGACCACCAACAGGATCGCGAGACCGTTGACACAACCGGTCACATCACCCCAACGCCCGATTTCGATCGCTCATCATGCCCACCCGTTTGACCTCTTTTCCCCACGTTCTGGCCACCTCGCTCTGTCTTGCCGCGCTGATGTTGGCGGTCGGCTGCAACGGGGAAACGTCGGATTCCAACGCTGACACCGGCCCCCCAACCGAAACCACAAACGAGACGGTCGATGTCGCGGACAACGTCACGCAAGACAGTGACAGTCAAGACGGCGAGGCCACGGAAACCGAGCCGACACCCCTGTCCGAGCCGGCACCCCTGTCCGAGCCGCAGAGCACTGCGAATGCGTTGTACAGCCCCGAAGCCTTTCGGGTGGCCGCCCACGACGGCAAGCTACGCGTCGTCGAGCTCTGCCTGGAAAGCGGTATGGATGTCAACGAAGCCGATGCCAACGGGCTGACGCCGCTTGCCATGGCCGCCTACAACGGTCACGACGCCATCGTCAAGTTGCTGATCAAGCACAATGCCACGATCGATGCCCGCGACCGGACCGGCAAGACGCCGCTGATTCACGCCGCCAGCGGCCCCGCCCCGACCACAGTCGAAATCCTGCTGGACGCCGGCGCGGACATCAACGCCGTCGACAACGGCGAACACTGGACCGCGCTGATGATGGCCGCTGCCGAAGGACAAGCCGAAGTCGTGGACGTCTTGCTGGCCCGAGGCGCGAAGAAAGACCTGGTCGACATCGATGGCGAATCCGCCGCCTACTTCGCCCGACAAAACGGCCACCTCAAAATCGCCGAACGGTTGGAAGGACGTTAGGGGGCCAGGTTCCAGGTTTCAGGTTTCAAGTTTCAAGTTTCAAGTTCCAAGTTCCAAGTTCCAAGTTCCAGGTTCCAAGTCAGTTGGCAGTTGGCAGTTGGCAGAAAAATGGGGGGCAGAAAAATTGGGGAGACGGGAAGTAGGCAAGAAAATGGGTGACACGAAAAGTTCGGACCAAAATGCAATCTGACGACCTGCAACTTGGAACTTGGAACTTGAAACTTGAAACTTGAAACTTAAAACTTAAAACTTGAAACTTGAAACTTGAAACTTGAAACTTAAAACCTATTTCCCAGGGACGCAGAGTTCGATCCAGTGTCC
>NZ_JBFHKV010000234.1:0-9206 GCF_041595215.1 Stieleria sp.
TCGTCGGCGTTGACCGCCGCAGTGCCGAAGCACGTTGCCAGCGCCAGCGCGAGCGAGAATCGCCGCGAGCGCGCACCATGAGTCTTTTTCATCGCTTCGTTGTCGTCCGTGAACAGTCGCGACGAGCGTGAGGTACCGATCCATCAGTACCTGATTAGCCACTCGTCCTAAGTTGATGGGAGCAGGCTCGGGATACGCCTCTCTCCCAGTTCAGCCATCGTCGCGGGCGGCATAAAACGATTCGTCGGTGTACATAGTTTTGCCGCTAACACAGATCCCCCACGCTGACGACGCGTTCGACCGTTGTTTGCCGATCAATTCGCAACACCGTCACCATCGATACGCCTTGACTCGATTCGCCGTCCCGTTCCCCCGAATCGTTGCAGCTTTCCTGCCATTGGCCCGACCATGAAGATCGCGTGAAGCACAGATGAAGAACCGGTGATCACGACGCGATCAGCGCGAGGTAGCGAATCAATCGATCCGGTGACTCAGAATCCGTGTTGTCCAACGCAATCGTCAGCAATTCGCCTGCCGCCTTCCGCCGCTGCGGCTCGCCGACGGCCGCGGCATCAAGCCGGCGGATCATCTCTTCACAGACCGCTTGGGTGTAAGCGGATCGCGAGGTGGATCCGTTTTTGATCGCCCGCAGCGCCCCGACCACCGCGGAGTCGTTGAGCGCGGCCTCTCGTTCAGCGACGCTGAGCACGGCTTCGATCAGCAGTTGGGGGACATCGACACCGTCCGTCGGACGTCGATTCACGTCGCTTGGGGCGGTCGGCCGGTCGTGACCGCGACCGGCCAAATTTCGGCGGCGACGGCGGCGATCAGCGGCCTTGAGATTGGATCGTAACTTCGGTGATTTCGGCATGGAACGGCGCCGCCGGCGACGACAGGAAGAAGCTGCAGGTTCATCAGTAGTAATAGGTAACGCGTCAAGTGCGAGTGTAATCCGTCGACCGGTCAGAAGAAAACTCGCGCGTCTGTCGCAGACGCCCCCCCATAAGCGTTGCCGTTTCTGTCGGTTGTGCCGCGGAGGATGAGTCGATCCCATCGTGGTGCCGCGGGATTTGAAACACACGGACCATTCAATGAGCTAGCTTCGAGAAGCCATTTCAGACAGACCGCACCTTGGGCCCGCTTTTTCGCATGATCCACGTTCAACATCTGACCAAGACGTATGAGGATCTCCAGCGTGGCCGGTTCGTGGCCGTTGACGGCATCTCGTTTTCGGTGCAAAAGGGCGAGATTTTTGGTTTGCTGGGGCCGAACGGGGCGGGCAAAACCACGGTGCTGCGGATCTTGAGCACGGTGCTCGAACCGACCGAAGGCATCGCCACCGTCGCCGGGTATGACGTGGTTCGCGATTCGGCCGAAGTCCGGCGGCACATCGGGTTCGTCAGCAACAACACGGCCATCTACGACCGCATGACCGCCTGGGAGATGGTGGAGTATTTCGGGCGACTTCACGGGATGAAGTCCACCACATTAAAAAAACGTTTGGAAGACCTGTTTGATCAATTGCGAATGAACGACTTTCGCGATGTCCCCGGCGGCAAGATGTCCACCGGGATGAAGCAAAAGGTTTCGATCGCACGGGCGATGATTCACGACCCGCCTGTGCTGGTGTTTGACGAAGCGACGTTGGGCTTGGATGTGCTGGTCGCCCGCAATCTGCTGGGCGTGATTCGATCGCTGCGTGAATCCGGCAAGTGCCTGATCTTCTCGACGCACATCATGAGTGAAGTGGAACGGTTGTGCGATCGGATTGCGATCATGTATTGCGGCAAGATTCTCGACAGCGGCACCCTCGAAGAACTTCGAGACCGCCATCGCGAAGATGACTTTGAAGAGCTGTTCTTTGGGTTGCTCAGCCAACACGAACAAGAGATGCGCGTCGGCGGACGAATCGGTCATGCGTCGGCGGCCAACCATGGGGTGGGAGAACAACTGGTATGAGCGATTCGTCCCGAGCGATTCGACGACAAGCTGAACTGGCAGGCAAGCCTCGCGCGTCCGCGGTCTGGCTGATCTACATGCGCGAGATGCGGGACCAGCTGCGCGACCGCCGAACGCTGTTCACCATCGCCGTGCTGCCCATCATGCTGTATCCGCTGGTGGGCATGCTGCTGTTGCAGATCGCCCAGTTCACCCGCCAAAACCCGACCTCGGTCTGCGTCATCGGCACCGAGAACATCGAAGGGGCACCGCCTCTGTTCGAGGGCGAAACGTTTGCCCCCGAATTGATCGAGCAACCTGATTCGCTGGAACTTCTGACCTATCGCTGGGACGAACTGTCGGCCGATCGACCGGTGCGTGACAAAGCCAACAAGTGGGTCAAGACCGGTGCGTTTGATTTGGTCGTGTTGATCCCGCCCGCCTTCAAAGACAACGAACTGATGGGCGACCTGGTCGGGACAGACTCGAAGTCGACCTCGGCAGAGGAGAACCGCGACTCGGACATCGAACTGTTGTTCAACGTGGGCAGCGACCAGTCCGTCGTCGCCAGACAACGTGTCGCCGGCGTGCTGGCGTCCTGGCGAGGCGAATGGATCAAAGAGCGTTTGTCCGGCGTCGGCATCGATGCCGAAATGCTACTGCCCTTTGAGTGGTCCGACACCGACATCGCTCCCGAGCGGACGCGTGAAGCGGCGTTCTGGAGCAAGCTGCTGCCGTTCATCATGCTCGTCTGGGCGATGACGGGAGCGTTCTATCCCGCCGTCGACCTGGTGGCCGGAGAGAAAGAACGGGGAACGCTGGAAACGCTGCTGTGCAGCCCCGCGCTGCGCAGCGAAATCGTCTGGGGAAAACTGGGCGCGGTCGCTTCGTTCAGCATGTTGACCGCCCTGCTCAACGCCGGAAGCATGCTGCTGACCAGCTCACTGGTCTTTCAACACATGGGTGTCGGCGGTGCCGGCGCCGCATTGGGCTCACCGCCACTGGTGCCGATGCTTTGGTTGTTCGTCGCGCTCGTACCGCTGTCGTGCCTGTTCAGCGCGCTTGCCCTCGCGGTCGCGGCGATGGCCCAGAGCAGCAAAGAGGGCCAGTACTATTTGATGCCGCTGATGATGGTGACGTTGCCATTGGTGATGTTGCCGATGCTGCCCGGGACGACGTTAAATATCGGCACCAGCCTGATTCCCGTCTCGGGGATGTTCTTGCTGGTCCGCGCCTTGGTCGAAGGCCAGTATGGGACCGCATTGTTTTATGTTCCGATGGTGGCAACGGTCACCGGTACCTGTCTGTGGCTGGCCGCCCGCTGGGCCCGACGCCAATTCGAAGACGAAGCGGTGTTGTTCGGCGGCGGCGAACAATGGGAACTGGGGATGTGGGTGCGGCACCTGTGGCGAGATCGACAAATCGCGGCCACCCCCGCGCAGGCCTACGCCTGTGGGGCGATCGTGCTGGTAACCTTGTTCTTTGCCCGGTTAACGATTTCGGAAATGCCGAAGGACTTTGCCGGCATCGCGAAACTGGTGGTGATGCCCCAGGTTCTGATCGTGTTCCCGGCGTTGATCATGGCGACGATGCTGACGACCTCCGTCCGCCAGAGTTTGCGACTGCGGATGCCGCACTGGACCACACTACCGCTGGCGGCCTTGTTCGGCATCACGCTGCACCCGAGCTACGTGATGCTGTCCAAGATGATCAACCACGTCTATCCGGTCAGCGAGCAAGCGGCCGCGGCGATGAAACCCTTCGCCGAACAGATCGCATCGGCTCCCTGGGCGGCCGTCGTGCTGCTGATGGCGTTGGTGCCGGCGGTTTGCGAAGAACTCGCGTTTCGAGGATTCATCTTCGGCGGACTGGTTCGCGAAAAAGGCAAACTCCGCGCGGTGGTGTTGACCGCCGTCATGTTCGGCATCTCACACGGCGTGCTGCAACAATCGATCGCCGCGTCCGTGATGGGCGTCGCACTCGGCTGGATCACGCTGCGAACCGGAAGCATCCTCCCCTGCATCCTGATCCACTTCACCAACAATGCGTTATCGGTTTCACTGGGCCGCATCGCGGACAGCGGCTGGTCGGGCGCAACGGTCTTTTTATCTCAGACCGAACTGGGTCCTTCGTACCAGCCGTTCTGGACGCTGATCAGCATGGGAATCGCAGTGACCTGCCTGCTGTACTTCGGAACGGTTTCGCCGGCGACCGATGAGAGCGAATCCGAATTGGTCGGTTCGCACCACGACTATGTCGACCCCACGGCGTCACTCGCCTCGGCCTAGCATCAGTCGGTCTGGGTCCAATAACGAAACGCCCGCATGGTTTGACGGGCGGCTTCGTGGGGATCGGGCCACGGAAACGCTTCGGCGCACAAGTAGCCTTGGTAGTCGATCGCCCGCAACGCCTCGATGATGCGTCCGTACTGCATGTGACCACATCCGACCGGCCGGCGGTTGCTGTCGACGAAGTGAATGTGGCCGACGAGGTCACCGCCGTGGGTCAAGGCATCGGCGATGTCGGTCTCTTCGATACCCATATGAAACAGGTCGCACAGCAATCGCACATTGGAGGTCGACAGCGATTGCAGCAGTTCGACGCCTTGGGCGACGGTGCAGCACTGATTGGTCTCGTAGCGATTCAGCGGCTCATAGATCAACGGCACGCCGTACTGGCTGGCATGCTCCCCGCCGTCTTCGAGCGCCTCGGCGAGGTACGCCCGGGCGGTTGGCGAATCGACCTCGGCGTCACTGCGACCCTGCATCGACCCGATGATCGCCATCGCGCCGAATCCGCCGGCCGCATCGATGATGGTGCGAACAAACGCGCGGGCGTCGGATCGTTTCTTCGCATCGGCATCGGCCAACTGCAGCCGATGTTTCACCCAACCGGCACCGGTACCGAGTGCGGCCAGTCGAACGCCGGCGCCGTCGAGCAGATTGCCGAGCGAATCCAAGTTCAACGATTCCACCGAGGGGGCAAAGATTTCGACGGCGTCGTAACCGAGTTCGCCGGCAAACGCGATCGATTTTTCAAGTCCGTCCCAAAGGACGAACGGCCCACCGCGAGCTTCTTCGACCAACGAAATGGTAATGCAAGATTTCATGTGACAGGGGGGTAGGGGGATTGGGAGAGACAGGGAGACAAGGAGACAAGGAGCGGAACGAACTCAGGACTTAGGACTTGAAACTTGAAACCCGAAACCTCACTTGTCGTTGTTTTCGGGACGTCCCTCGACGTAGACCCAATTGTGAATCGGTTTGAGGATCTCTTTGACTTCGGCGACCAGGGTTTCGTCCAGGGGTTCGTCGAGCCAATCGCACCAACCGGCGACGCGATCGGGGTTGGCCGATCCGACGACGCAACTGGCGAAGGATTCGTTGGCGGCGGAATACTGCAGCGCCAACTTTGCGATATCCGATCCCCGCTCGCGGCAATGGGTGGCGGCCGCCTTGGCGACCTCACGCACCTGATCGGTGGCCTTGTGCCACGACGGCAAGGGGGCGTCGGTCAGCAGCCGCGCCGAAAACGGAGCCGCGTTGATCAGCCCGACCCCGGCGTCGCGACAGGGCTCGACCAAGCTCAGTGCCATGTCGTTCTGCAGCGTGTAGTGGTTGTAGGTCAAAATGACATCCAGCTCGCTGCGCCGAATCATCTCGTGGAAGATTTTCATCGGGTATCCGCTGACGCCGACAAATCGAACCTTGCCCTTTTCCACCTCTTTTTTCAGGGCGGGGATGGTTTCATTGACGATTTGATCCAGGTCCACGAATTCGATGTCGTGACAAAACACCATGTCCAGATGGTCCAGCTGCATTCGTTCGAGCGAAATATCGATGCTTTCGGCGACACGGCGGGCTGAAAAGTCGAAGTGTTTGGGAGCGAAACGGCCCAGTTTGGTGCTCAGATAAAAGGAATCACGCGGCAGTTGCGGCAGCACGCGTCCGAGCATGATTTCGCTCATTCCGCGTCCATAATAGGCCGCGGTGTCGATGTAGTTCATGCCACGATCCAGCGCGACGTTCACACATCGCAGCGCCTCCGACACATCAATCGGGCGGAACTCGGCTCCGATCGATGAGGCTCCGAATCCGAGCACGGACAGTTCCAAACCGGTATTTCCAAGTGGGCGTTTTTGCATCCTGAATGTCTCCTTTTTGGTGCGATCGCTTGAGCGATGAACCTACCACACAATGGCCTCCGCTGGACACCACCGCCCACGCCTGGCGGATCGATGCACCGACGTGCGACAGGAGGTTTCGGACGCTGATTGTGGACGATCGGTCTTCCCGTCGACGGAGCCGGCAAACCCCATCAAAGGGTCAGAACCCGCACAGCCGATTCGACCGGATTGAGGAAAACGGCCAAACCCCGACGAAGCGATTGATAGGATTCGCTGGCCACCACACGCGAACCAAGAGTTCCGCAGATTCTTTCTTTCGTTAGGCGGAGTGCCATGAGTTCCAACGTTTCCTCGATCAATCATCCATCGTCCAGCCAGGGGATCCCGGTCCCGGCGGTCAACGCCCCCTTGGTCCTCGACTCGCAGGTTCGCGTCGAACGCCGTCAGGATGTCCCGCCGGGCAAGATCATGATCGTCGATGACGAGATCGCCAACGTGCTGATCGCCAAGAAAATCCTGTCCCAGGCCGGGCACAGCGATTTTGAAACCACCACCGACTCGACGGTCGCGATGAATATGATTCACACGCGCGAACCCGACGTCGTGTTGTTGGACATCAACATGCCGCACGTCGACGGGATTTCGATCTTGTCGCAGATCCGCAGTGTCGAAAAATTCAAACGTCTGCCCGTGCTGATCTTGACCGCGAACACTCACAGCGAAGTCAAATTGCGCTGCCTGGAACTCGGCGCGACGGACTTTTTGATCAAGCCGATCGACCCGATGGAACTTGCACCGCGGGTTCGCAATGCGCTGCAGAGCAAGATGTACCATGACCAGTTGTTCTATCATGCCGCGGAACTGGAAAAGATCGTGTTGCGACGCACGAAGGAACTGGAAAAATCGCGCCGTGAAGTGATCTACTCTTTGGCCCGTGCCGCCGAGCTGCGTGACAACGACACCGGAAACCACGTCATTCGCGTGGGCCGTTACGCGGGCGTGATCGCCCGAAACCTCGGTCTGCCGGAACGCTTCGTCGACGATCTCGAACTGGCCGCCCAACTTCATGACGTCGGCAAGATCGCGATCCCCGACGCCATCTTGCTCAAGCCCGGCAAACTGGAACCGGAGGAGTACGAGATCATCAAGGGGCACGTCAAACACGGACGCCAGATCATCAAGCCCTTCGCCGCCCACGACGCCGCGACGATGCGCAGCCATGTGCAAACCGGTTCGGAAATCCTCTCCGACGGGACCTCGCTGATGCGATTGGCGGCCAGCATCGCGCAAACCCACCACGAGAAAGTGGACGGAACGGGCTACCCGATCGGGCTGGCCGGTGATGACATCCCGATCGAAGGCCGGATCACCGCGGTGGCAGACGTCTTTGACGCCCTGTCCTCCGAACGGCCCTACAAGAAAGCGATGCCGCGCGAAAAATGCTTCTCGATTCTCGAGGAAGGCCGCGGAACCCACTTCGATTCCGACGTGCTGGACGCGTTTTTCGCCGGCGCGGCCGACATCGTTCGCATCCAGGTCGAATTCGCCGACTACGCCTGATCGCATCTACGCCTGATCGCATCAGGCCCAATCACATCCGGGCTCGGCTGCTCGTGCGGCGGTCCGCGTGAGATCGGTTATCGATTCAGTGAGATCTCTTCCCAATCCAGGCGTGTCGGCGGCGCGCCCGTCGTGTTCCATGTTATCCTCTTGGACTTCGTTCCAAGCTGCTGAATTCTCCGCTCGTAGAATCGCAGCGGATGGAATCACAGCAGTGGACACGTTTAGAGAACATCAGCAGCGATGACAAATGCGCAGTGTCGTTGGGGAATCCTCAGCTCGGCTAATATTGCAAGGAAGAACTGGAAAGCCATCCGATTGAGCGGCAACGGCGTCGTCCGGGGCGTGTCCAGTCGATCGGTCGAACGAGCCCATCAATTCATCGCCGATTGTCAACACGAAGCCCCCTTTGACGTGGTGCCCGAGGCGTTTGATGGACACCAGGCGCTGTTGGACTGCGCCGAAATCGACGCCGTCTACGTCCCCATGCCGACCGGCAGCCGAAAGGAATGGGTGATTGCCGCCGCCGAAGCCAAAAAACACGTGCTGATCGAAAAACCGGTCGCCATCAACGCCGCCGACGCACAAGCGATGCGCGACGCCTGCAACGCCAACGGCGTTCAATTGATGGACGGGGTGATGTTCGACCACGGCAAGCGGATCGACGCCGTCAGCGAACAGGTCCGATCGGCGGCACTGGGCCAGCTCCGCCGCATCCAAACCCACTTTTCCTTCGCCGGCGATTCGGAATTCCAATCCGCCAACATTCGCACCGACAGCATTTTGGAACCCCACGGATGTCTGGGCGACCTGGGCTGGTATTGCATTCGATTCATCCTGTGGGCGAGCGGCTTCCGCGATCCCCTGGAAGTCTCCGGACGTACCCTGACCCGTTTGTCACGTGACGGATCCGACGATTGGGTCCCGGGCGAATTCGTCGGCGAACTGGTTTTCGATGACGGGCTGACGGCGGGTTTCTTTTGCTCGTTCTGCACCGCCAACCAGCAACTGGCGACCCTCTCGGGTGACTCCGGCTACCTGACGATCGATGACTTCGTGTTGCCGCTGTACGACTCCAAAACCGAATACCAAATCCATCGCCACGAGTTGCAGATCGACAATTGCCAGTGGAATTTCCGTCGTCGCAGCGACACGTTCCAGTGCGATGAATACCACAGCGGTGAATCCAACGCGCAAGAAGTCGAGATGATGCGGACGTTCAACGAGATCGCCCGTTCCGGCAATCTCGATCGCGGCTTGGCCGACCGCGCGGTCCAAACCCAGCGCATTCTCGATGCCTGTCGGCGGAGCGATTCGTTGGACGGAAAACGGATCCCGCTCAGCGATCCCAACTGATACCCACGACGATCCCGCCTAACATCTCGCAACCCAGCGCAGCCCCACCTGCCCCTCGCTACGGGTCCGCCCCCTCTCTCGCTTCGGCACGGTCCATTGACGATTGCAACCTTTCTGTTCTTTACCGCCCTGGTCGCGTTTGCCACGTGGTGGGTCACCCGCGGCGGTGGCGAATCGACGGACGAGAGCTACTTTTTGGCAGGCCGATCGCTGACCGGTGTCTTCA
>NZ_JBFHKV010000235.1:0-9205 GCF_041595215.1 Stieleria sp.
AGTGACCGTTTGTAGCAGCAGCATCGCCAGTGTGAGCGCACAGCCTACGATGAATGCGGATGACGCGATCTTGGGGGGCCCTTTCCTTTCACTCTTTCCGGCACCCTCACGAGATAGCAGAATCGACATCATACCGAGCACGATGCAATAGCTGTGCGCTAAACGAGTCAGACGCCGCGGCAGCGCGTTGTAGTCTCCCATGAATTCGGGCGTCGGAAACGGACCTTCGAAGGCATACAGCCCGATGAACATGCCGGCCGACGTCGACGCGGCGATCAGGAACCAACCCCAGCGCTCCAGCATGCCGCCGTGCTTCAACGCAAGGATCAGGCCCGCGTACACGCCGATCACAACGGCGGTCGCCGGTAACGCCAGCAGGTATTTCAGGTGCATCGTGATGAAGCAGGCGAGCGCGAGAATCAACGGCATGCCGACCGCCCCGATCGCCAAGCTGACTCCACCCAGTCGCGCATTGGTGTGATACGGGCCGGCGCGCCGGGCGACCCCGTAGTACAGCAGGGTCAGCACCGATAACGCGATCGCGGCCACTCGCGCCAGACGCAACATCCGCAACCGGACGCCGTCTTCGCTGCCGAGCTGTTCCAAGACCCAAGCTTCGGGCAAAACGGGACGCAGACCGGCGATGAAATCCAACAGCATCCCGAAGCAGGCCACCGGCAGAATCATCCTGATCTGCTTTGCGTAGAGGCCCGACGGGCCGACCCACAACAGGAACGCGAACCCGCTGAAATTGACCAGACTGCCGGCAAGCACCAACCAGTGACACGCCGGCCACCACAGCCCGAGTGCGTACCCGGCGATGTAGCTGCCGGCGCCGATCGCGGTGAGCAGCGCCGCGGTTGTCCGTGCCCGGCGATCGAACGCAGGCGTCGCCAGCAAATGCGCCATCGCCAGCTGCAGAAACGCCATCGCAATCACCACGCCGTGGGCGTGCCGGACGGCGAGGGGAATACCGCCGTCAGAACCGGCCGCAGTTGTCGCATCCAACAGCCATGGATCCAATGCCGCGGACAACGTCAATCCGATCAACAGCGTCGTCCATCCCAGCAGTCGATTCAGGTTGCCCGCCGCGACAAAGCCGTCGTCGTTGGGAGGTGTCATGGGTGAAACGCCCGCTGTTTGTGACGACGTGAATACAGGTAATACTTTGCGAACTGCTTTCGCCGCCACTGGGTGAAGTCTTCACAGTAGAGTCGGTCCGCAAGCTCGTGAAAGCCCTGTTGGAGTTCGTCGACCGACATCGGCGTGGGGCGATAGTTCAAATCGAACAGCGTGCATCGTTCCCATGCGCCGGGATACAGCAAGCGATTGTCTTTCTCCAAACGCTGGTAGAGTGGCGTGCCGGGGAACGGCGTCTGGTAGGTGATCTGGACGTCATACAGTTTGGCTTGCTCGGCAAAGTCGTACACGGCGTCAAAGATGTCGGTTCCCTGGCCGTCCAGCCCCAAGATGAAGCAGCCGTTGACGCGGATGCCATTGCTTTGGATCCGTTCCACCGCTTCGATGTAGTGCGGCCATTGTCGACGTTTCCAATCGTTCTTCAGTTCAATGCCTTTCAACCCCGGCAAGATCGGGCTTTCCAATCCGATCAGCACTTCGGCGCATCCGCTGTCGCGCATCATTCGCAACAGTTCTTCGTCTTCGTGCACCGACAGATCCGTTTCGGCGAACCACTTCACCCGCCGCCTTTTCAACTGTGGCAGCAACTCCTTCCAGTACGCGCGATGAATGAACGAATTGTCGTCGGCAAACTCGATAAAGGGCCTGGGCCAGAGTTCACAGATGCGGTCGATTTCGGCGAGCACTTTCGCGATGGGTTTTTGTTTGTAGCGTCGTGTCAGCAAAATGCTGGACGCGCAGAATTCGCAACACCTCGGACAGCCGCGACTGGTCTGAACCGTCAGCCGGTTGTACTTGGAGATGTCCAGTAATTCATACGCCGGCATCGGTGCGTCGGCGAGATCGAATTCGGCGACGTCGAAGGAGCTGTAGCGGCGCCGCAACTGACCCAAGCGAGCGTCGTCAAGCACATCCCGCCACACCACTTCGCCTTCGCCGATCACCACCGCGTCACAGTGCCCGAGCGCTTCGTCGGGCAGTGACGTCACGTGCAACCCGCCCAGCACGACAGGGATGCCGAGTTCACGGTATTGATCGGCCAGCGTGTAGGCCTCGGGCATCTGGGCGGTAAAGCTGGAGATGGCGACCAAGTCGAGAGCTTGTGGCAGCGGGTCGAGTTGCTTGAGGTCTTGCACCTCGAAGTACTCCACCGAATCCTGCTGGGGAATCATCGCGGCCAAGGTCAACAGGCCCAGGCTGGGCAACGACGCAATCGTTTCGCTGCGTTCGACGAAGCCGGGCAGCGTCAGCCCTTTGCGCAACAGTTCCTGGTCGCAGCAGCGAATGCCGCTCATCGCAATCAAGCCGATTCTCATTTCGTCACTCTCACGTGCTGTGTTCAAGCCTACGGGCCCTGCGCTGTTCAAGACCTTGTCGATCGAGCGGTATTGGTCGCCAGCCAAACGGCTGATCCCATGTGCGATCCCATTTAATCAACAGGCTTTGACGATTTTTGCCTCCCGAACATTGAGCTGCGGCGAACCACTACGACGGTTCCAACAACGACTTCAGTTTCTGCAGCGATTGCTGCCCTTTCTGCTGAGCGCCGGCGAGCAATTGGTCCAGACCTTCGGTTCCCGCGAGTTCTGCCGGGATCTCGGCTTCGACATCCACGGTCAGCTTGGTTCCGGTGCCTTCGGGTTCGGCGTTGTAAGTGAATTGGCTTTTGATGCCGCCCTCGGTGGCGAACGAGTAGCGGCGACCGGGGACATAGTGAATGGTTTTGGCGGTTCCGGTGAACTCGTGGCCGAGCAGGTCCCATTTCCAATCCCAGCTCTTGGTGACCTGACCCGGGTCGCCTTGGATGTTGGAAACGCCCTTGAGCGATTGCAGGTACTTCATGCGGTTGCGATGGTCGGCAATGAAGCGGATCACATCCTCGGGGTCGCGCTCGATTGCGACAGAGACCTGTAGATTCTGTTTGGACATTTCCGGTGCTCCTTAGAAAAGGGGATTTCGTCCGAACGAGTGTTGCGCCGTTGGGGAACACGGCGGGCAACGTCGATTCTAACGCGCCCCGGTGTCAGAGAGCCCGTCGTTGGATCAGCACAGCGCCGCGATCAGGCAAATTTGCCGCGCGGTGGAACGCATGGGGTTGGTCGATGGAATGGGGTAGGAAGATTTTGGGTAGGAAGATTGCGTCGCGGATTCAGGCGATCGGGTGTCGAGCCTGCCATTCGGGGCAACGGCGAAGAGGAGTGTTTCAGGAAGATGCTTGGCACGGGGAAGCGTCAGTGGTTGGAGCGTTTTTGGTAACCCGGCTTTCGATCGCTGCTGACGCGGTCGTGGTGAATGGCTTGCCCTTTGTTTGGAAACGAGTCGAGGGCATGTTGCAAGGTCTTTCGTGCCGATTGCTGCTCGGCATCCGCGTTGTCGATCGGCAGCGGTTGTGTCTCCATCACGTCGCTGATGGTGTCGTACAGGTCGCCGTTGTCATAAAGCTTGTATTTCTTGTTGCGGGCGTAGCGGACTTCGTAATGGCTGTATTTGTTGTCCAGCTTGGCGGCATAGGGTCGTGGAAAGTAATAGCCGTAGATCCACTGGCGTTGCTGCCCCGGTTGCCCGAGGCATTGCGGCCAAAAGCTTTGTCCGTCGCCGTCTTTGATTGCCTTCGGTGGCAGGTCTGCGGCCTGGACGATGGTCGGGAAGAAATCCGAAAAGGCGATCAGGTCGTCGTTGACTTGTCCCGGTGCAACGACGCCGGGAAGATTGACCACCAACGGTACGTGTGTGCCATAGTCGTGGGTGTAGCCTTTGCCGCCTTTGACCGTCTTGCCATCAAGCCGGGATGACAGCACGGCGTTGGTGCCGTTGTCGCCGGTAAAGATCACGAGCGTGTTGTCGCGCTGCCCGCTGGCTTGCAGGGCATCGACTAAGCGGCCGACGCACTTGTCCATGTACGCGACCATCTCGACGTAGTTCTGTTTCTGACGCTTGGCAGTCCGCTTGGTCTTGTCGACGCGTTCACCGCCCTCGCTGTCGGGGGTGGGCACGAACGGGTCATGCACCAGGATCATCGGGTAGTAGGCGAGAAATGGCTTGTCGCTTTCCTGTGTCATGAAGTCGATCAGAAAATCGGTCATGACGTCGGGACCGAACGTGCGGCGCGGAAGATTCAGCAATTTGCCGTTTTGCACAAAGGAGGGCTTCCAATAACGCTCTCGCGCTCCGCCGGGAATGTTCCACAGACACCATGTCTCGAAACCCGCTTCTTCGGGCGTGATGCCCTTGCCCGGTTGCTTGCTTTGCAATTGCCACTTGCCGGCCACCGCCGTGCGGTAGCCGTTGGCTTGGAAGTGGTTGGCGAAGGTCGGTTCGCCGTTGGGGTAAATGCCGAAGTCCTGATAGTTGAACACGTTGCTTTTCCCCGACATCAAATTGACGCGTGAGGGCGTGCACAGGGGCGTCGAGTGGGCGTTCGTGAATCGGATGCCTTGTTTTGCCAACGCATCGATCCGCGGCGTCGTGTACTCCTTGCTGCCATAGCTGCTGAAACATTCAAAGCCGACGTCATCGGCCATGATCAGCAATATGTTCAGCGGGCGGTCCTTCGCAGCGGCAGGCTCGGCAGCCCGGGAGAACTGCGCCGCAACTGCGATCGAGCAAACGGCTGCGAACAAGAGGATTCGAACGTGCATGGTGTGCGCCCCTGAAATCTGCGAACTGCGGCGTCTAATGCTCTTGCGCCTTGGAGATGTAGCGGCGTTGGTGGTCGATCAATTCGTTGAGTTCGTCCATGGTTTCGCAGGTGCATTGGAACGTGCACAGCAGCATCTCGTCGGTCGAGTTGTCGCCCCAGCGGACGGTGACCGGGGGCGAGTGGGGGTTGAGTGGATTGTTCGACGAATTGTCAAACCAGGCGTCGACGATCAGCTGCGTTCCTTCGGGAAGGATGACGGGTTTGGCAAACGAGTATTGTCCCTGCCAGTTGAAGTCCCAGTCTTTGATCCACAATAGCGGCTTGGTGCGGCCATCGGGTGACTTTGCCCAGACCTTCACTTCGCTGCCGAGCATGTGCATGTGGGGCACCAGATCCAACAGCATGGTCCTGACCGGCAACGTGTAGGCCGCTCGTTCGTGGTGGTGTGACTGGTCGGCGGGAATCTCGATGTCCTTGTTGCCCACCTGGAGTTCGACGACGAGTTGCCGGGCCGAACGGTGCGCGAAATAGAGCCCGATCTTCGAACGGTCCCGCTCGGTTTTTCCGGTGGTGACGTAATGGATTTCGGCGACGATGTCACTGCCCTTGGTCACCAACCGGCCCATCCCCCGGGGCAGCTTGCGTGGCGTCATGCCGGGGAACCAACTGGTCAGTGTGCCTTGAGATTCAAACTGGGGGCCGCCGAAGCCGCTGTACCCCGGTGCCGGATCGGCTTCGTCCAAACGTCGTCCGGCACGGCGGGTGTCCAGGTAAAAGCTGGCGTGATGAATCGCTTGCGGCGTGCCGGGATGAAAGTCGATGGCGGTGATCAGCCGGTCGTCGGTCAGTCGTGACGGGATCACAAAGTACTGTCGAATGTCGGGACCGCTGGCGGGAACGGTAAACGCTTCCTGCATCTCGAGAATCAAATCCGGCTCGCCGAGTTTCCAACCCTTGACGTGCTCAATGGGGGCGGGCAAGTCGGCCGGATCGCCTTCGGGTTTGCCCGTTTCGACCCACACGTCGATCAGATCGATTTGATGATCGGTCAGCCGCATTTCGTCGCGAAGTCGGGTGAAGCCCGGTGCGGGTTTCCACGGCGGCATGTAACGGCTGCGGGTGACTTCGAGGATCTGGTTGGCATGGCTGCTGACATCGTCATACGTCAACAATGGAAACGGTGCCGATTGGTTTTCGCGATGACAGGACGAACAATTGGCCTGGATGATCGGCGCGATGTCGCGCGTGAACGTCACGCTGCCCTCGCGGGTCTTGTTGGGCGGTTCTTCCATCAGGCAGCCGATCGGTTTGGTCACCGGGACGTCGATCGGTGTGCCGTGGGCGGCTGAATTGACCGCGTTTTCGAGATACGGGGTCCTGGCGGCTTCTTTCTTGCGGCCCAGTTTTACATAACGGTCATCGATCGCACCGCTGTAAATGACGCGGCCGTGGTCATCGAGCACAAAGACCTGTGGCGTATGCGTGGGGGAGAGCGCCAGACGCAACTCGCCGGATCCATCAAACAGAATTGGGAAACGAACCTTGTACGTTTCGCTATGGGCAATCGCATCGGCACGCGTCACCGACGGATCTGAAACCACGCCGTAAAACTCGATTCCGTCGCGGCGGTATTTGGTCGACAAGTCATTCAGCTGAGGCAGGTAGCTGTTGCTGATCGGGCACTGTGTCGACAAGAACGTGACGACGACCGCCTTGGTCGAGCTCCGTTCGCCAAGCCGACGCAGCCGTCCGGTCAGATCAACTCCCTTGAGTCGCTGAAGCGAGTGCCGTTCTCCAGCCCGGCTGGTGCTGCAATCGGGGTTGGCGAGCAGACACGCGATCGCAATCGTCGCGGCGACCGTCGCGAGAAACTGCGCGAATCCGATGGGGCCTTTCGTTGTGTGGACGATGGCTGGCATTCCGTTTGAAAAGTGTCCCGGCGAGTCATTTCGACGCGTCCGGTAAGAAGAGGGGTATGCGCACTATACGCTTTTCCCGGTGGCACTCGCAACAATTTTGTGTCCCGGGGGGGCAGACACGAAGGCGGCCAGCCGTTTGGCATCGGATCGGGACGCGACAATGGATGGTTTCGGCCAACGGCCGTTTACATCCATAGCCTTGGGCATCGCCCAAGGTCCGCTGCATGATCAACGACTTAATAACCGCGCGACCTCCAAAACCTGAAGGAGAAGCGTGTCCAACGACGACAACATCGACACGCTGGAAGCCTGTCCCACGTCATGCCGCGGCGGAGTTGCGGTGGACGAGCGAGTAGACGCAGGGCACCAGGACGAGCGTCAGCAGGGTGCTGGCAATCATGCCACCCATCAGGGCTCGGGCCAACGGAATCATGGCCTCGTTGCCCGGGGCGAGCTGGAACGACAGGGGCAACATCGATGCAACCAGCGTCAGCGAGGTCATCAGGATCGGTCGCAAGCGGACGCCGGCTGCCGAAACCGCCGCGTCGTGGGGCGAGAGCCCTTCGGCGCGCCGGCGATTGGCAAACTCGACCAACAGAATCGAATTGTTGACCACGACGCCGATCATCATCAACGTCCCCATCAGCGATTGAATGTTGATCGTCGTGTTGGTCAAGAACAGCACCAGCAGCACGCCACCGATCCCTAGCGGCACGGCCAGCATGATGATCAGCGGATCGACAAAGGAGCGGAACTGCGCCATCAGCACCAGGTAGACCAACAGTGTGGCGACCGCCAGCCCGACACCCAACAGATTCATGCCGGAACGCATTTTTTCGACCGGCCCGCGGAGCGCGACGCCGACGCCGTTTTCGAATTCCATGTCGGCCAACGTCGCTTCGATGTCGGCGGCGACCGAACCGATGTCGCGGCCGGAGACGTTGACGTGGACGTCGTTGACGCGGGAGATGTTGTAGTGGGCGATCTCGCCGGGAATGTTGACCCGGTTGACCGTCGCCACGTTGGACAGCGGAATCGTGATCGGGCCATCGGGCGTGTGGAGCGACAGCGGGATGTTGCGAATTTCGTCGAGGGATTCGAAGGTGTTGTTTTCGTACTGCACCCCCATGAAGAAATCGACGCCGGATTTGGGATCGATCCAAATGGTCGGCGCGTAGCCGACGCTGGATCCCAGCGCGGTCAACACCGTCTGTGCGACGTCCTCTTGGTCCAGCCCCAAGTACTTGGCGCGCGTGCGGTCGACTTGGACATCGAATTGCGGATAGTCGAGCGACTGCGCGATTTGAACGTCTTCGGTCCCCGCGATCGGACGGATGGCTTGGACGATTCGTTCGGCGGCGTCGCGGCATTGTCCCAGCGTGCCCGCGGAGACTTGAACACTGATCGGAGTCGGCACGCCTTCGTTGAGCGCCATGTTGACGATGCCGCCGGAGACGAACAGGAATTCTTCCAGCGGATAGTCGGCGGCCAGTTTTTCACGTAGCTGGTTGATGTACGTGTTGGTGCTGGTCGATCGGCCGTCCTGTTTCAGGTTTACGATCAGGTAGGCGGTGTCGGGGCCGGAATTGGAACTGAGCACGGTCGAGAATCCGGCGCCTTTGCCGACCGGCAATCCGATGTTCGCGATCAGCGTTTCGATTTCGTTTTCGGGAATGACCTGCTTGATCGTGTCTTCGATTCGCGCGACCAGCTTTTCGGTTTCGATCAGCTCGGTTCCGGGCAGCGTTTTCAATCGCACTTCGAACGATCCCGAGTCGACGCTGGGGAACAGTTCGGTTCCGATGCGCGGCCACAGCAGGAACGTGGCACCGACGGCGACGACGATGACCAGCGCGCTGGCGGCGGGGGCTTTCATCGCGCCACCGAGCAGTCGGCCGTAGAGTCCCCTGGGCATCGCATCATCACGGTCGGCGTCGTTGTTTGGTGCACCGACCTTTTCACGGATGAAGGTCGCGCAGAACGCGGGCACCACGGTCAGCGCCAAGATGTAGGACGCGCCGATGGTGAGCGTGGCGGCCAATGACAGCGGGGTGAACAGGTACTTGATCATCCCGGTCAAGAACACTGCGGGCAGAAACACGGCAAGTGTGGTGACGGTGCCCGCCAGGATCGCGCCGGAAACTTCCGCCGTCCCGTCGCGGGCGGCATCGAGTGCGGACTTGCCCATCCGTTGGTGGCGGATCACGTTCTCGACGACGACGATTCCCGCATCGACGACCGTTCCAATTGCCAGTGCGAGTCCGCCCAGGGTCATCACGTTGATGGTTTGGCCGCTGAACGCGAACCCGAGTGCTCCGATCAGGACGGCAAACACAATGACCGCCACGATGATCACCGTCGGCAGCAAGCGGCGGAGGAAAACGAGAACGACGATCGCGACCAGCAGGGCGCCCAAGCCGATTTGCGTCTGCAAGTTGGCCATCGCTTTTCGAATGTAGCTGGACTGATCGGACACCAACGTGACTTCGGTGGTCTCGGGGATGTC
>NZ_JBFHKV010000236.1:0-9205 GCF_041595215.1 Stieleria sp.
ACACAGGACTCGTCGCCTCGTCCACTACCCCAAAACAGGACTCGTCGCCTCGTCCACGACCGCCTACCCGACACGCAAGGTGACAAGGAGCACTAGAAGTTCGCTTGCCCCTTGATCGTGCGCTGGGCGACTTTCCACGCTTCGGTCAGGTGATCGGCGTATTGATCCGGCGACAGCAAGACGCCCGAGCCGTCGGGGGCGACGTCCAGTTCGATCATCCATCCGGCGCCGTAGGGATCGGCGTTGATCAGGGAGGGGTCGGAAAGCACGTGTTCATTGATCGCCGACAGCGTGCCGGCGACGGGCGCATACAGATCGCTTTCCGCCTTCTTGCTTTCGATCGCGCCGATCATCTGACGGTGCTCGACCGCCGACGGAGCTTCGACTTCCCAGTCCAGAAAGTAGACGTCTTGCAACAAGCGAACGGCGTAGGCCGACAACCCGAACCGCCACGTGCTGCCTTTCGAACCTGAGCCGGACTCGATGCATTGAGCCCACATGTGGTTCTTGGCGTAATGGCGGTCTCGCGGAAACGTGGCTTCGAATTCACCCATCGCAAAGGTGAATGATTCGGTGCTACGTGTATCGGACATTCTGATGTTCCGGCTCAAAGAACACGGGCAACATGGCGTCGACTCGCAGCAACCCGTAGCGGGTCAACTCGACGCGGTCCCCGCTGATCGTTGCCCAGCCGTCTTCGACATACTTGTCCCATTCTGATTTCCATCGCTCAAGAATGTTGACGCCGAATTTGTTTTGGAAGTAATTCACTTCCAGGTACCCGAGCTTGAGCATCAAGACCATCTCGCGGATCAGACGCTGGTGATCGGTCGGAACGTAGCCGCGTCCCAGCGGCAGCGAACCCGATTCGACCGTCGACAGGTATTGTTCCAACTCGGCGACGTTCTGGTAGTGCACGCCGCTGACGTGGCCGAAGCTGGCGATTCCGGTGGCCAGCAAATCGGCGCCTTTGAACAGATTATCGCGGTACGAGAAATTCACCTTGGATGGATCTTTCACAACCGTGTAGGCGCTGCTGATGCTGTAGCCGGCGTCGAGGAATTCGTTGAACGCGTAATCGACCCAGGCACGCTTGGTGGTCCAATCGGCCACGGGGCTGGTCGTGTGGTTCTCCAGCATGTCCTTGCTGATCACGGTGTTGAACGGCAACTCCATCTGATAGATCGTCACGCTTTCGGGCGACATGTCGATGGCTTGACGAATGTTGTCCTTCCAGTTGTCCCAGGTTTCACCGACCATTCCGGAAATCAAGTCGATGTTGACGTTCGGGAACTCGGCTTCGGCGATCCATTCCCAGGCCCGAAACACCTGTTTGGACAAGTGGGCACGGCCGTTCTCCTCGAGCAGCTTGTCCGAGAAATTTTCGACACCCAGGCTGAGCCGCGTGACGCCGAGTTCTTCACGCAGTGTTTTGACCTTCGTTTCGCTCAGCGTTCCCGGTTCGCATTCAAACGTCACCTCTTCGGCGCCGTCCCAGGTGATGTGCTGGCGAAGTCGTTCGGCAAGTTTCGTCAGTTGCTTTGGCGAAAGGAAGCTGGGGGTGCCGCCGCCGAAGTAAACGAAGCGGAACGGGCGGTCCTTCATCACCTCCGTTTCGCTGACCATTGAGATTTCATTGCACAAGGCATCGACGTAACGCTGGACTTCCGGCGCGGTCACATCCGTGAAAACTTTGAAGTAACAAAACTTGCAACGCTTTCGGCAAAACGGGATGTGCAGATACAGCCCCAGCGGTGTGGTTTCGACCGCGGGGCTATGCAGCGCCGAAACGACTGCCTCCAACGCGTCCTTCTTCCATTGGCTGTAAGGCGGATAGTTCGAAATAAAGTAGCTGCCGACTTCAGTTTTCGAATCACTAGCGGCGGACGACATGGGCAGGCTATTTCAAAGAGCGTAGAAATCAGTGAACGGCGTTCTCGGTCAACGGTGTCGTTGATCGACAGAGATTATTGTAACCGGTCGTCACCCCCACGGTCATCGGTGCTCTCGCTGACGGATCACCTGGATCGCCCGCTCAAGATCATCCGGAAGGGGGGCTTCGAAGGTCATCGATTCGCCGCTTTGGGGATGACAAAGTGTCAATCGGCGCGCGTGCAACGCCTGCCGATCGAGAACCTCGGGGCTGCCGGCGACGGTGCCCCGTCCCTGCAGCCAAGATTCGGTCGCGACGGCGTGCCCCGCGTAGAGTCGGTCACACAGGATCGGGCAGCCCAGGTGGGCCAGGTGGACACGAATCTGGTGGGTGCGGCCGGTTTTGGGGCGGACCCGAACGAGGGTGAAGCGACCGATCCGCTCCATCACCTCGTAGAACGTGCTGGCCGGTTTGGTGGTCGGGTGATTTTCCCGAATCGCCATCTTGTCACGTTGATACGGATGCCGCCCGATGGGGGCATCGACGACGTCGCGATCGCGGTCGAGTCGTCCGACGGTGATGGCGAAGTATTCTTTTTCGACTTCGCGATCATGCCACTGCTGGGCCAGCGCCATGTGAACGGCGTTGGTCTTGGCGACGACAATGACGCCGCTGGTATCGCGGTCCAGCCGGTGAACAATCCCCGGTCGCGTCGGGCCGCCGACGTCGGACAGGCACTGGAAGCGATGCGCCAGCGCGCTGGTCAACGTCCCTTGCCAATTGCCGCGGGCCGGGTGCACCACCATCCCCGGCGGCTTGTTGACGACGACAAACCCGTCGTCCTCGTACAACAGGTCCAGCGGGATGTTTTCCGGGACCACTTCATCGGAGAACGCTTCGGGCAGCTGAAAGCGGATCGTCTGTCCAGCCTTGATCCGAAAACTGGGACGGACCGTTCGCCCGTCCACCGCCGCTTGATCCTCCTGAACCGCCTGACGGATTTGTGTGCGGCTGTAGCCGTCGCAGGCGCTGGTTAGAAACAGATCGATACGTTGATTGGCCGCCGAATCGGGGACGACGAAATCCCGGAAAACCGGATCGTTCGATTCGTCGTCGAGGGCCTCGTTCAGAGCTTCGTCATTCGAGACTTCGTCGCGGGGGGCTTCGTCGCTGATGGCAGCGTCTTCGTTAGAAAGTGACTCGGACTTCACGCGAGGTGGATCAATGGATCTTTGATTCTGTATGAGTATCGCGGCGGAGTCGATGGGGAGAGGAACGGGTCAGGCGTCTGGGTCGGTGGGTTGCCGATTGTCATCAACGCCAAACGAGCCGTCTCTTGTTAGCGGCAGGGCGTGAGCCCTCCGGTCATACGAGCCAAAACTGAACGGATCGCGGCCTGGCGGCTGAAACCTGAATGTGTCAGGAAGGGGCCATGCGGCGCCCCTCGCTCACGCGTCGCGACTGGCATCATCCACGGAATCAACTTCCGCTACTCGGCCGATTCGTCGGCCGTGTCTTCCGGATTCTCGTCCACCGTCTCGTCGCTGGTCGTTTCCGGCTCAGCAGTTTCCGGCTCAGCAGTTTCCGGCTCAGCAGTTTCCGGCTCGGTCGTTTCCGGCAGTTCCAGCCCACCTTCGATCGGGGCGCTGGGTTCGTCGGACGACTTCAAGTCGTCGCCCATGTTCAGATCGGGGAGGTCCAAATCGGGCAGATCGGGAAGCGAGGACGCACCGGGAAGTTCTGGCGGCAGGGACGGGTCCGCCGGCGAGAAGTCTTGGTCGGCGAACCATGCCAAGAACTCGACGGTGTCCGGGTTGGAAAGGCGGTCGATGCGTTCCTGGGCCACCGCAACCATGGCTTCGGACTCGTTGGCATCGACGGTTCGCTTGTAGGCGTCGATCGCCTCGTCGATTTCGCCCAGCGATTCGGCGGCCATGCCCAGGCCAAAATTCGCCCGGGACAACAACAGCGTTTCTTTCGATGCCGCTCGGGCGTCGCTGAAGTGCTCCTTTGCCTGCGACAGCAAGGTTTCGGCTTCGTCGCGGTCTTGGTACAGCGAGTTGATGCCTTGGGCCAAGCTGTCGTTGCCCTGGAACAGCAGCGACCAAGCGGCCGCGACGGTGTCGGGGTACTGGGACGCAACCTCGGGGTTTTCCATCAGCAACTGTAACGTCGCGTCGCTGCGTTTGGCGACTTCGCCGCTGGAGTAAAGCCCCACGGCGATCAAGGCCACAATGACGATCACCACGGCCGTCAGGATGAGCTTGGAATAGGGCTCAATCTTCTTGTAAAAGCCGGCCAAATTTTCGGCGACGATGTTCTGTTCCAGTTGTGCCTGGCGATCTTTCATGAGTGGTCTTGTCCGCGTTGTCTAAGCGAGACGAGCCGATTGCGGTGAGGGAACGAGTTGGAAGCGTGGGGCAGGGCGAGCGTCAATGTCGCACAAGTGTCGATCGCGAAGTATAGGAGCGACAAAAACTTATCGTCAATAGAAGGCGCCGCAGAGGCGGCGACATCCATGCCATTTGCCGCAAGTCCCCCAGCTAGCCAACGCTACCGCTCGGATTCGTCCACCGCGTGCTCACGCAGCTCTTCCAGCGAGGCAAACTCCAAGGCCGAGACATGGGTGGCGCGGAGCACCACCTGCGGGGCCTGGCCGGCATCGTAGGCTTCTTTCCAGCGTGCCGCGCACAGGCACCAGCGGTCGCCCGGTTGCAGTCCGGCGAACCGGTAGAGCGGATTGGGAGTGCTGAGATCGTTGCCACGCGACTTGCTGAATTCCAAAAATTCTGCGGTCATCACGGCGCAGATCACGTGCAGACCGGCGTCCGACGCGCCGGTGTTGCAGCATCCGTCACGATAAAAGCCGGTCATCGGGTCGGTGCTGCAGGTCTCGAGGTCAGTTCCAATAACGTTTTTTGCCATGGGGTCAGGTTCGAAGGATCGGGCCAGGTGTCGCGCATCACTCTACGGATCTGATTGTAGCGAGTCGGTCGCCGCGGCGTGGGGGGTGACGTCCGGGGTTCACGCTGCGGTTTCTCGACTTCGCTTGCATTCTGCCAACGCGATGAACGATCGGTGGTTTTAGCATCATGGCCTTGAAGTGGTTTTTCGCTATATGATGACGGCGTTTCGTCCGCTTTCTCTTCCCGCCAGTCGACCCGCCATGGATGCTCCCCACAGCGACGCTTTGCTCCGCGAACTGACAGCCCCGCAATGCGAAGCGGTTCAGCACGTCGACGGACCGATGTTGATTTTGGCCGGCCCGGGCAGCGGAAAGACGCGGGTGGTCACGCACCGGATCGCGTATCTGTTGTCCCAGAACATTCCGGACTGGCAGATTGCGGCGTTGACGTTTACCAACAAAGCCGCCGATGAGATGCGCTTGCGGTTGGACAAACTGGCGCCGGGGCAAAAGGTCTGGATGGGCACCTTTCACCGTTTCTGTGCCCAGTTGTTGCGGCGTTATGCGTCGATGGTGGGGCTGCAAGAGAATTATTCGATTTACGACACGTCGGATTCGAAGCAGGCGATGAAGCGTGCGATCGAAGCCGCCGGAGTCTCCACGACCCATGCGTCTCCGGATCAGATCGCCAACGTGATCAGCAAGGCGAAGAACAAGCTGATCACGCCGGACGTCATGGAAGGCCAGATGCTGTCGCCCAAAGAGACGGTGGCCGCCAAGGTGTACCCGGTTTATCAGCGTCAGTTGCTGACGGCCAACGCGGTCGACTTTGATGACCTGCTGTTGCACGTCGCCAATTTGCTGCGGCACAGTCCCGAATTGCGGGGCGAGCTGGACCAGCGATTTCGCTACATCCTGGTCGACGAATACCAGGACACCAATTTGGCTCAGTACGCGATCGTCCGGGCGCTCTCGATCGATCACCCCAACCTGTCGGTCACCGGCGACCCGGATCAATCGATCTATGGCTGGCGCGGCGCCGACCTGAACAACATCCTGGATTTCGAAAAAGATTACCCCTCGGTCAAAACGGTTCGGCTGGAACAAAACTATCGCAGCACGCCCAACGTGTTGCGGGTCGCCGACCAATTGATCCGTCACAACCGACGCCGCAAACAAAAGAACCTGTTCACCGACAACGACGAAGGGGAACCGGTGATCTTGCGGTGGTTCGAAAACGGCTATGAGGAGGCCGATTCGATCGCTGATGAGATCGTCGCCGCGATTTCGTCTGACCTCGCCCGGCCCAACGATTTTGCAATCTTTTGCCGCATGAATTCGCTGACGCGGTCACTCGAACACGCACTCCGCGGCCGTGGCGTTCCCTATCAAATCGTCAACGGCGTCGAGTTCTATCAGCGGAAAGAAATCAAGGACGTCTTGGCGTACCTGCATCTGGTCAACAATCCCGGTCACGACGTCGCCTTGACGCGTGTGATCAACACCCCGACGCGAGGAATCGGCGCCAAGACGGTCCAGCGGATCCAGGCGTTTGCCGACAGCCACAACATCCCCATGTTGGAAGCGGCTCGACGCGCCGAGCAGATCGAATCGCTGGCCAAACGCAGCGTCACAATGGTCAAGAAATTTGTCGCGATCTACGACCGGATCGCCGCCCGCGCGACCGCTCCGCTGGAGGAGTTGATGCGGTGCGTGGTTCAAGAGTCGGGGTACGACAAGTTTTTGGAAAAGAACTCCGACGATGCGGATGATTCCAGCCCGCTGGGAAACGTCGACGAATTGATCAGTGCCGCAGTTGACTTTGATCGGCGACATCCCGACGACGGATCGCTGGAAGCGTTTCTGGAACAAGTCGCACTGGTCAGCGACACCGATGCCTTCGAGGAAAACGACCAACGCGTCACCCTGATGACCCTACATGCCTCCAAGGGGCTGGAATTTCCGCGGGTCTTTATCATCGGCGTCGAAGACGATTTGCTGCCCCACAAACGATCCAAAGAAGACGACGCGCAATTCGAAGAGGAGCGACGGCTCTTGTTCGTCGGTATCACCCGCGCCAAACAGTGGTTGCAACTGAGTTGTTGTAAACGTCGCATGATTCGCGGCGACACGCGACCGGTGATTGCCAGTCCGTTTTTGAACGAGCTGCCGTTGGAGGAGATGAAACGCATCGAGTCGACGGTGCAGCGAAATTATTTTGATCACGACATCGACCAGAGCGGCGGCGGGGATTGGGATTTGCCGGAAATCCAAATCCGCGACGAGGTCCAAGCAGACGTGTCGTTCGATTTCGGAGCCAATCAAGACGAAGACGTGTTGTCGGCGGACGACCAGGCCCGAGAATCCGCGCCGACGTTTGATGCGGTCGCCGAAGAATCGTCGCCGCAGGAGGTCAAGACGCAATCGATCCCCGAAATCGGTGCGCTCAAAACGGCCGCGGATTTGATGTCGGGCAATCGACCGCCGCTGACGGCGTTTCGCGAAGGCACCACGGTGCGGCATTACGACTACGGCGAAGGGACGATCCTGGCCGTCAGCGGACTCGGCCCCAAACGCATGGCACGCGTCCAGTTCGCCGACGGAGAGCACAACTTTCGACTCGCCTTCGCCAAGTTGGAAGTCGTCGGCCCGTAGGCTGGCGGCAAACGGCTGATCATCGTTTAAGATCGGCCGATTCGCCGTTCCGTTTGATTCTCACGAACCCGTGTAGCGCGACAGGTCACCCAGGTTCAGCGTGTCATTCATTTCGGCTTGCAGCGTTTCCAGACGCGAGAACAATCGCTTGACCGTCTTGGCGTGCTCTGCCGAACCGGCCAGATCGTTCATCTCCTGCGGGTCCTGCTTCATGTCGTACAAGCGGATCTTGTTGGCAACGGGGTAAACGATCAGTTTGTAGTTTTCGGTACGGATACTGCGTTGTTTATCCAAGTAGGCGCCGTAGACGACGTCATAGGGGCTGTCGGCACCGCCGAGCATCGGCAACAGACTGTTGAATTGGACGTGTTCGGGTTGCTTGATGCCGGCCAATTCCAAGGTCGTCGGCATGATGTCTTGCAGGTACACGGCGTGGTCGATCGTTTGCCCGGCCTTGGCGTCCGGCCCGATCACCATCAACGGCACTCGGACGCTGTGATCGTATAGGTTTTGTTTGCCCATCAAGCCGTGCTGTCCGCAGGCCAGGCCGTGATCGGCGGTAAAGAAGATCCACGTGTTGTCCTCTTTGCCCGTCGCTTCGACAGCGTCCAGAATCCTGCCGATCATGGCATCCATGTGCGTGATGATTGCGTAATATTCTTGACGGTTTGTCTTGACCGCTAACGGCGTGCGGGGGAACGGGGCGAGTTTTTCATCGCGCAGTTTTCGCCCGGCCGCCATCGCTTCGGCGTACGGATATTCGGGCAAAAAGTTCTCCGGCAGCTTGACCTGGTCGACCGGGTACTTGGCGACGTATTCGGCCGGCGATTGACGCGGATCGTGCGGGGCGTTGAAGGCCAGGTACATGAAGAACGGTTGGTCGCCGGAACCGGCCTCGCTGAGGAAATCGACCGAATGATTGGCAACCACTTCACTCCAGTGCGTTCCGCCTTCCCAAAACCCGCCGAACTTGGGATCACTCGGAGACCAGGGATCGGTCACTTCGCCGGTTTCCGGGTCAACGAGTGGCCGGTTGTAGCCGGCCGGCGTTTGGCTGGGCATGCCGCCGCGGACATCACGTGCGACGTCAAAGGATTTTTGGGCGTCGGCCCGGCAATGCCATTTTCCGGTCATGTACGTTCGATAGCCGGCGGCTTTCATGTACTCACTCCACCACCGCCCCGCTTCACGTTCCTGTTCGGCGGCTTGATAAACCGGTTCGGCGTCCCAGAGGAATCGCCCGGAATTGAGCATCATGCGGCTGGCGACACAGACCGCACCCGACCACGAACCCATGTTGTAGGCGTGGGTGAAGGTGGTGGCACGCTTGGCGATCCGATCCAAATTCGGTGTTTCGACTTCCGGGTGCCCAAACGCAGCGACGGTGTCGAAACATTGGTCGTCGGAGAAGATGAACACGATATTGGGAGGTTCGGCTGCGCTCGCACCCGGCGTGAGCGAAAGGCACAAGACGGTGGCGACAAGGAAAAGTAACGCGAGTCGTGACATGGAGCGAAATTCCGAAGAGGAGAATGGAAATCGACGTTGCATTATACGATAGTCGCTGGCGGCGAATGCTATGTGTGACCTAGCGATCCGTCTCAGCTAAACCTTCGGGTAGTGGACGAGGCGACGAGTCCTCTGCTTTCGGGTAGTGGACGAGGCGACGAGTCCTCTACTTTCGGGTAGTGGACGAGGCGACGAGTCCTGTTTTGAGGTAGTGGACGAGGCGACGAGTCCTCTGCAGTCGGCATCTTGGCAGAGGACTCGTC
>NZ_JBFHKV010000237.1:0-9200 GCF_041595215.1 Stieleria sp.
CAGTACGATGCCGTTCTGTTGGGTGAAATTGATTCTTCGCAATTCACGACCGGCGACCGAGGTCTGCTGTCCCGCTTCGTCGCCGGCGGCGGTGGTCTGGTGATTATCGACGGTCGGTTCGGAAAACTCCGCGCGTTGGCCGCGACCGAATTCGGGGAATTGATGCCGGTTCGATATCGAGGAAGCTCCACTTTGCCGCCGCCCAGCCGATTGCAGGCGACACCGGCCGGGCTGGAGCAACCCGCGCTCGGCTTGATCGATCAAACCGACCAATTGGATTCGTTTTGGCGTTCCCTGCCGGCTCCCAAGTGGAGTGCGGATGTCGAATTGAGTGAAGGGGCGGAGGCTTGGGGCGAAGCGGTATCGGACAACGGCACCCGCACACCGTGGTTGGCCACGCGAATGTACGGGGCCGGACGCGTGTTCTATTTTGCCTCCGATCAAACCTGGCGCTGGCGCTACAAAGTTGCCGATCGATTTCACGCCCGGTTTTGGAACCAGTTGGTCGTCGCGGCGATGGAACCGCCGTTTTCCGCCAGTGACCAGTACGTTTCCATCGGCACCGACAAGGTCGAATACCGGGGCGGGGAATCGGTCGCAGTCCGCGCACGGTTACGTGACGTCCGTGGCAATCCCGTCGCGGATGCCACCGTCGATGCGCTCGTCATGCGTGACGGCAACAAGATCGCCACGGTGCCATTGAGTGTCGACAACCCCAACCGCGGCACCTATGTCGGCCAAGTGCCGCCGTTACCCGGCGGTGAGTATTCGATCCGAATTCGCGCCAGCGGGTTTGATGAATCCGCGCTGCTGGCATCGACGCCGATTTGGGTCACCGAAGACGATCACGCCGAAATGCAGCGGATGAGTCTGGATGAAGACGCGTTGCGTCAGATCGCGTCGGCCGGCGACGGAACGTACATCCATGAATCCGACGCCGAACGGATGCTGGAATTACTCAAACCGCTCTCCAGCGGCACCGTCATCGAAACCGACACGGTGCTTTGGCAATCGTATCTGTGGTTTTGGTTGATCATCGCGTTGCTGACCATCGAATGGTGGTGTCGCAAACGAGCCGGATTGGTCTAACGGACAGGAAACAGAAATGGCAACAGTACGCGAACACTCGAGAGCCCGAACGGGGCTGGATCCGATCACCACGCGGACGCTGGCCGCGTTCCGTCGACGACGCGGAATGTTGCTGGCCGCCCGCGCGATCGGCGTCGGACTGCTGGTGTTCATCTCGCTGGCGTTATTACTGGCGACTTTGGATTACCTGTTCTTTTTCAGCGACGCCGTGCGCTGGACACTCAGCATCGGGATCTACGTGGCAACCGCAGCGGCGATGTGGCTGACGGGGTTGTCGTCCTTCGCCGTCCGCGACGAGTTGGAAATTGCCCGCCACGTCGAAAGTGTCGCGCCGAACTTGCGCGAAAACCTGGTCGCCGCCGTCGAATTGGCCGATCCCGATTCCGCCAACGGGTCGCCCTATTTTCGACGCCTGTTGCAAAGCCGCGTGGCCCGCCGGATCGCGAAAGTTGATGTGGGCCAGGTGCTGCCGTTGCGATTGGTTCGCCGCTGGGTGCTCAGTGGATCCACGGTCGCGTTGTTTTGCATCGCGTTGATGTTTATCCCCTCGGCACAATTCGGCCGTCGCTTTGCCCGCGCCGCACTTCCCGGGTTCGCCATCGAACGAGCGTCTCGGACCAAAGTCACCATCCTGGAACCGTCTCCGATGTCGGGCTACGTCGCCGAACGGGACGCGGTGGGCGTGATCGTGCGCGTCGACGGGGCCGAAGCGGACGATGTGATGCTGCACTGGCGCAGTGCCGACGGGACCTCCGGCGAGTCACTGATGACGCCGCGGATGGATGCGTCCGCGTTTCGGCCCGGTGACTCCGCCGACGCGACGACCGCCTCTACCGGTTCAGAAGCATCCGATGATGTTGCGATCGATGACGCACCCGGCGGACGATTTGCGGCCAATTTGTCCGTCGGCTCGGTACCGATCCAATATCGCATCACGGCCGGTGACGCGATCACACTTTGGCACGAACTGACGCCTTTGCCCCGACCACGCGTCGTACGCTATGAAAAACGCTATCGCTTGCCGACCTACGCCCGACTCGATGATCGCACCGCCGATGAAGAACACGGGGACTTGAAAGCGCTACAGGGTACGACGGCTGAGGTGACGGTGACGTTTGATCAACCCGTCGAAAACCCCGTCGTCCGATTCGGTGTCCGCGGTGCTCGCAGCGAGATGGAGCCCGTCGACGAATCCTCGACCAAGTTTCTGACTCGGATTTCGATCAAAACTTCCGGTCAATATCAAGTCGATGCGACCAGCGTCCGCAGCGGACTGGATAACCCGTTCAGCCCGACCAACATGATCACCCCGGTCTTGGACACGCCCCCAATTGTCCGTTGGTCAAATGAAACCAAACCCAGCCAAATGGTGTCGTCGTTAGACGTCGTCGAGATGGCCGCTTATGCCGCCGATGATCTGCCGCTGGAACGTGTCATCCAAGAAGTCCGTGTCAACGAACGGCGATTCGAATCGTATGCGTTGCCGATCGAAGCGGAGAATCGAAAATTGGATCTCAATTGGTCCTGGGACATGATGCACCGCTTGGGCGAAAACTCGCGAACACCACAGCTTTCCGCGGGTGATCTTGTTCGAACACGACTCGTCGCCATCGACCGCCGCGGGGCACGAACCGAATCGCCGCTGATCGAGTTTCTGATCGCCGGCGATGGCTTTGACGCCGATCGACACCAGTTTCTGCAACCGTTCGCCCAGCAAGTCGACCGCATCATGAAGTGGTCCCAGCAATCCAAGCAGCTCGCTGAGGATCTGCAGGATATCGGCAACTCAGGAGACTTCGAAGGCTTGGAAGAGATCGACACCAAGTGGAAACCGTTGCAGCAGGAATCGGTCGCGTTGGTCAAGAGTCTGTCTGAAACGCTGACTGCAACTCAAAATACCGCTAGCGCGTCGATGACCGAATTGGTCGGCAGAGCCATCATCGACGTCGAGACACGGCTGGATGGCCAGATCAAACAGATGCAATGGCTTTCCGAAAACCAGGCAGACGTGTGGAGCAAGGAGCACGAAAAGAATCGCCAAGCCGTCGGCCGCGAGGCAAACCAGACGGCCTACCAATGCGACCGGTTGGGTGAGTTTGCCCAGGCACGGTTCGCGCTCGCCCTGTCTGCGTCTCTGTATTCCGACGTCAGCATGCTGCGTGAGAGCGTCAACCGCTTGGTCGACGATATGCCCCGGCAGCGTCTGCCCCGCTACCTGACCCTGGTGGCTGGTCAATTGGCCGAAATCGATCGGCTGATCGCACAATACGAGTCGCTGTTATCCCCACAACATTCGCAACATCTTTCCGGTGACTCCTGGATGCGTTGGTCCCAGCGTTGGAACCTGCAAATCGAAACCCTGCTGGAAGACCAGGCGCGTCGCGATCAAGTCTACGCCGTGTTGAAATCATTACGCGATGAAGTCAAAGACAAACCCCAACACGTGGTCTATTCTGCGACCCACGACACGGTGTTGCGTTGGGGGCGTGACCTTCGCAAAGAAATGGGTTACCTGTCGGACCTGACGCGACGTTTGTTCGACGCCGGACGAGAATGGCAAGCGGCTCAGAAAGCGACCCAAGGCGATCGCAATGCCGACGATGCGGTCAAGAACGGATTGGCGGTCCAGTGGGGACAACTCAAATGGCAGACCGAACGAAATCGGTTGATGGTGGGTGCGGCAGGCCAAGAGAAACTCAATCGCGCCAAATCCAAAGTCGATTTGAAGTATGCCGCCGATCAAAACCTGTTCGTCCGTGCGATCAAGAACGTCACCGAAAACGGTTACCAAGACTACGAAGACGAACCGGCCGATCGGGTTCTGAACTCCATCGCCGCCGCGATCAGTACGCTGCAGGCGGCCAGTGACATCGCCGCGGCGCGCGAAGACTGGCTGGCGATCCGCGAAGGCGAGAACCAAAGCGATACCGCGCCGCTGCGAAAGATCTATCATCCGATTTGGTTCAAGTTGCAAGACATCCGAATCGAATTGGGCGTCCGCTACCTGCGACAGTCGCAAGTCGACTGGGAGACGGTGTTGCGGCCGATCGACGAGACACGCCACAACGATGATCACACCCAGGCCAACAATCGAATCGATCCCCGACGTTGGAACCTGGACCGCTTTGCCTCGGCCGGCAAACCGCTCGAATCGCTCGCACGTGACCTGCAAACCGGACTGGTGGGCCTGTCAGAAAAAACGGAACAGGCGCGAGACGTGCTGCGCCGCTACGTGTTGACGCTTTCCGAACAGGCGCGCGAAGCCGCCGAAAAAGCAGAACAGGCCAAACAAGAAACCGACCAACGGCCCGATGCGAGCGAGGAATCGGCCGAGGAGGTCCAGCCGCGACAAGAAGAAGCGATCGAGAAGGCGACCGAGACCATCGGGTCACTGATCGACCAAGCCAACACGACCGACATCATCGATGACCAGCAGCGGGAAATCGCTCGTGACGCCGACGCCGCCGCGGAATTGATCGCCGAAGCGGTCCAGAAGACCAAGGACGCGCTCAAAGAAGCCGAGACGGCCCAGTCCGATCAACAACGTGACGAGGCGCTCGAATCGGCTGAACAAAAGCTCGGTGAACTCTCCGAGCGACTCGAACAAACCGCCGATCACTTCGAAAAAATCGAAAACGGTGACGACATCGCGGAGTCGCGAGAACAATTGCGTCAAGCGGAAGCACAATTGAAAGCCGCCGAAGAACTGGAGCAGCGATACGACAGCGCCAGCGAGATGGCCGATGCCGCCAAACAAGACCCACGCGAACTGTTGCGACAACTCGAAGAGGAACTGCAACGCAATGAACCGATGCAAAACGCGCTCAGCGAGATCGCCGAGAAAATCGTCGGTGAGGTCGCCGAGAACTTGAAACAGGCCGCCAAGGATGAAGACGAATTGCAACGTCGACTGGAATCCGACGACGACGCCTTCGCCGAACAAAAGCGCCAAAAGCAACTGATGCTCGACGAGTTTATCGGGCGGGCAAAAACCTTGCGCGACCGGACGCTTGCCACCGCATCCAAAACGGCCGGCTGGGGCGATGATCCGAAAACACGTGAATCGATCGAAGAAACTCGCCAAAAACTCAACGATTCGATCAACCAAGCCGAACAGGTCTCACGCGGCAAACCCACCCTCAGCGAACTGCAATCGGCAACGCGCCAGATGCAACAGGATGTCAAACAGGCCGCCGAAGAAACCCGGCAAGCCGCCGGGCAATTGGCCCAACAGGCGGAAAAGGATCTGCACGGTGACAAACAAAAACGCAACACCGCCGCGGAGTCGATGCAGCGCAACGAGAACCAATTGCGAAATGACGAGCTTCGCGCACTCGACCAACAGCGAAAGAAATGGGCTTCGACTGAAAAAGACGCCGGCCGACGGGTCCGCGAAAATGAACAGAAAAAGCGCAGTGCCGAAAACGCGCTCAACCGAGAGCAAGACAAGCTGAAGAAAAATCCCGACAACGACTGGCACAAGCGAGAGGTGGAAAAACAACAGGACTTGATCGCTGAGGCGTCGCGGGCGATCGAGCAGTCGCGCCAAACCAAAGACCTGGCAACCGGCCGCGGCAAGGAGGCTGTCAAACGCGCCAACGAAATCAATCAAACCAAAGTCGCGCCGCTGGACAAAGCCAACCCGGCTGCACAACTGGGTGAAAAAGTGGCCAACAACGCGGCAGAACGGCTACAGCAACTCGCTCAAGAACTCGGTCAGCTTGCCGACGATTCCGACATCGCTCCGGATCTCCGCGCCACCTCCGAGTCGGCCGAAAGCCTGGCCAAACAGCAGGGGTTGGTGCAAGACAATGTGCAAACCGCCACCGATGACCTGGCCCGCGCGTCCCGCCATGAAGCCCGTTTAGAAAACGATCGCGCGGCCGAACAACTCGCCCAGGCATCACAGCAAACCGAGCAGCTCGCTGGGCAGGCCGCCAAGCAAGCCGGGGAAGAATTGGAGCAAACCGCCGACGAAAGTAACAACGCCGCCGCTGCCGCCGAGGCGCTGCAAGATGCGAAGGAAAAAATCGCCGCTCAAGCCGAAGCGGTCCAGTCGATGCTCGGTCAATCCCAGACGCCCGACGGCCAGTCCAGCCAACCGCCAGGTGAATCGGGGGATTCAGACCGTCCGGCGCCGAGCCAATCGGCCAGCGCCGACGCGACCCAATCGCCCAGCCAGCAACCCAGCCAGCAACCCAGCCAGCCGTCCAGCCCAACCCCCTCGGGGACTGCATCCGAGTCCGGCCAACAACCTTCCTCGGGGCAGCAAGCCGCACAGTCCGGCCAACCTTCCAGCAGCCAACCCTCCGGCAACCAGCCCTCTGCCCGGCAAATGGCTCAGACACTTGATGAACTGGATCGTTCCCTCGCCGCTCAAGCATCTCAGTCCGCTCAACAGCCGTCCGACTCCAAACCGGCATCGGGCCAACCGTCCGAAGGCGACCAGGGACAGCCGGCCAGCGGACAAAGTGGTAACGAACCCGGCGGTCAACCGTTCAACGATCCCAACGCAGACGGTCGCCCCGGTTCCGGCCAGCCGCCGCAGAACGCCGTCGAAGCCTCGCCGACGCTCGCCCAGATGCTCGAAGCCCAAATGCAGCAGGCTGCCCGCGAACGATTAAAAAGTCTGCAACAGGCACAAGCCGGCGAGCAACCCGGCGAACCGTCCAACTCCGATGCCTCGTCGCCGAACCCGGTTTCCGAATCCGGCGAAGGCGACATGCCGGACGGCCCCGACGAGATCGATTTGATCCAGGGTGCGATCGCCGACGGTGATTGGGGCGACCTGCGTCGACGCGGAGTCGATGACGCCGCACAAGGCCGATCGATTCAAATTCCGCCGGGCTACGCTCGTGAGATCAAAGCCTATTTCAAAGCGCTCTCCAAACGAGCCGCGGAGACGAAATGATGCCACGGAACCGCAAAACCGAATCCAATGTTGCGTCGGCGATTGACGTGTCGACCTCCTCTTGCTGCGTTCGACCCTTCTTTCGGACAAAGTCGGGGGAGACGGGAGCCATGGTGAGACGTCTAAGTACCAGTGCCAGCGAGAAGGGTGAAGTCGTAGGTTGCCCGGTCGCCGGCGCGAACCGGCTGATCCCCGCCGACCATCAGCCGGCTGGCGTAAGCCGACGGGACCACGATCCATCAACGCCGTTGCCCCGTCTCCGTCGCCGCGACCTGTTCTCGCTCGCCGGCGCGCTGACCGGACTGTTGGCAACCCCGGCATGGTCCGATGAGCCGCCGTCGATCGACAACCTGTACGTCGACGATGAATTGGACCAAGCCTGTGACCGCGCGATCGAGTTTCTGCTGCGCAACCAACGTTCCACCGGGGCGATCACCGACCGTGGTCACGAACTTGCGCTCACTTCGCTGGCGATCATGGCGCTGGCGGCGATCGGCACCGAACCGGCCGAGCCCACGCGACGCGGGCGGGCCATGCGTGCCGCACTCGACTTCGTGCTCAGACCGGACCACCAAAACGATTCCGGATACTTCGGTGCCTATGACGGTTCGCGGATGTATGGCCACGGGATCGTCACGTTGATGTTGACCGAAATGCTGGGCATGGGCGCGACGCCGAAACAGAACGAGCTGATTCATGAACGGCTCGAACGTGCCCTGCGATTGATCCTTTCTTCCCAAGCGGTCCGGAAGGAACGAAAACTCGAAGGCGGATGGAGGTACTCACCCCAATCACGCGACAGTGACCTGTCCGTTTCGATCTGGCAACTGATGGCCTTGCGCTCGGCCAAGAACGACCAGATGAACGTCCCCAGCGAAGCGATCGACAAAGCCCTCGATTACCTGCGCAATTCCTTCACCGGACGACGCACCGCGACCGGGGTCGGCGAAGGCGGCTTCAGTTACACACCGGGGCAATCACGCCCCTCGTTTACGATGACGGCAGCCGGATTGCTGGCGATGCAAGTCTGTGGACAATACGACGCTCCCGAAGTGGCCGCGGCGGCGGATTGGTTGTTCAGCCATCGCCCCAAGACCAACGAACGTTACCTGTTTTACGGACTGTATTACTACGCCCAAGGCATGCACCAGGTCGGCGGCAAGTACGCCGACGAATCCGGCCGCGTCGTCTCCTCGTTGTTGTTGCCGCGACAACGTAGCGACGGATCGTGGATGTCGCCCGGTGGCGAAGAACGCAACGTCGGTTTGGTCTACTCCACTTCGCTGGCGTTGCTTTCCCTTTCCGTGCGCTACCATTACTTGCCGATCTATCAACGATGACCGAAATCCATACTGACGGCCCCGAGTCGATCGGTGACGTCCAGCCACTCGATTTCCTGGTTGTCGCCCCACACCCCGATGATGCCGAGATCGGGATGGGCGGAACGATCGCCAAAATGATCCGCCAAGGCATGCGGGTCGGGATCTTGGATCTGACCACCGGGGAACCGACGCCGCACGGAAGCGAAATCATTCGCCGCACCGAGACGATCCGTGCAACCGAAATCCTGAACGTCACGTGGCGCGGCAATGCGGGGCTGGTCAACCGCGAATTGCAACACACGCTCGAAGCGAGAAAGCGGATCGCTAGCTACTTTCGGATGCTGCGCCCGCGTTGGGTGTTCGCGCCGTATTTTCACGACGCCCATCCCGATCATGTCGTTGCCACCGAGTTGATCGAAGCGGCCCGGTTTTGGGCCAAGCTCAGCAAGACCGACATGCCGGGAGAACGGTTTCATCCCGAGCGAACGTTTTATTACTTCTGCATTCACCTGCGTCTGGCCGTCCAACCCAGTTGGATTGTGGACATCAGCGACACGATGGAACAAAAACTCGAATCGATCCGCGCCTACGAAAGCCAGTTCGTCGTCGGCCGCCCGACCGACCCGCCGACGATGCTCGATCGAATCAAAATCGACGGAGCCTACTTCGGCAACCTGATCGCCCGCCGCTACGGAGAACCCTTCGCCACCAAAGAGCCATTGGCGCTGACGTCACTGAGGGATGTGTTTTAGCAGTTAGCAGTTGGCAGTTAGCTTTTAGCAGTTAGCTTTTAGCAGTTAGCTTTTAGCAGTTAGCTTTTAGCAGTTAGCTTTTAGCAGTTAGCAGTTAGCAGTTAGCACTTAGCAGTTAGATTTGAG
>NZ_JBFHKV010000238.1:0-9198 GCF_041595215.1 Stieleria sp.
ATTGCTACTCCTTCCCGAATCGGCCGCTGGAAATGGGTAAGAAGATTTCGGAGGTAAGAAAATGAACTCCCGCTGCGATCCTTGGTCGTCGGCAATTTTCTTACCTCCCAAGGGCATGATTTGGCGCCACCCACCAAACCGCGACGACAACGAAGTCCAACGCTCCCACTAGCAACTCAGCAGGAGGGACGCACAGATCACACGTGGTGGGTGGCACCATTCATCATTCGCACCATTCATCCCTTCGCGGCGTTGGCGACGAAACGGGTGGCGTAGTCCAGGTAGTCGGTGTCGCCGCGGCGGCATTTGCTGCGGGTGGTGACCGATCGGTAGATCACCCGCAACCCAGCGTGCCAGGTTTCTTCGTCACATGAGAACTGCAGTTGGCTGGGGTTAAGCGATTCGACCAACTGCTGTGCGGCGCCGCGGACCGTCGGTTTCCGCTCCAAGATCGCGCGGATGGCGGTATCGACGTCGGCGTCATCGGCACCGACTTCGGTCCCCACCGCAACGAGCGTCTGCTCGATCTTAAGCAGGATTCGGGGGTGCTGCTGGGTCATCCGATTCCGCTCACCAGTGGTCGCTTTGAGCTTGACCTGCGGAGCCGAGACGACTTTGCCCTCACGTTCACGCCGCGCACGCCGTTTTTTCGCCTGAGCAATCTTATCGTGCAATTTTGTCATCGAATGCGGAGCCTCTCTGCAGTGCGTGTTGATGCCGCTGTCAATCCTGCAATCACCATACCCACGCTGCCAAAAAAAAGCCCATCGCCGATTACGACGATAGGCGTTTGATGTTTCGACAGTCGGGGCGACTAGATTCGAACTAGCGACCTCTACGTCCCGAACGTAGCGCTCTACCAGGCTGAGCCACGCCCCGATGGTGGGATTGTGATGCGGGTTTCGTTGGAAAACCCACCCGCTCACGGATCTCTTCGCTCGGCTTGCGTCCCGATCAATCGACCGTCGCAACCCGAGCGGACGCGTAATATAACCTCGCCCCGCCGAGCTGCAAATACCCACCTGAAAACTCCTCCGACCGCTTTTTCCCGGCTCCCCAACCCCCGCCGACGGAATGGCGGTTGCCAAGTCCTTGGCTGGCTCCGCGGAAAGCCCGACGGGCACGCACAAGCCGGATTGGAGACAAGGCGGATTGGAGACAAAGGCCGAGGCATGGTGTCGAGCCGCCGGAGCCTTGGGATCCCGCTGGATTCCCTCCGGCGGTCGACGCTCCATGCCGTTTCCTGGGCATCGGATGAGATGGCGGAACGGCGGGAGACGTCCGGTGGCGGTCTTGGAACACAGTGAAAGGCTCGCGGTCTGCCGCAAAGTGAGGCGTCGGTTCCTTGCGTTGGGGCCCGTAGGCTCGCGCCAAACGGCTGATCATCCTTCGACATCGGCCGGTTCGCGCCAACGCGAGCGGGTTCCTCGTTGATGTCAACTTAGTGGGATTGGGTTGGCGTCCCACCGGTATCCAATGCACTCTGTTCGGTGTCAAAGTTGACGGACCGGAGGGCTCGCGCCCTACCGCTAACAGATACACACCATCTGGTGTCAGTTGACGGACCGGAGGGCTCGCGCCCTTCCGCTAACATCAACACGCCGCTCGGTGTCAAAGTAGTTGACGGACCGGAGGGCTCGCGCCCTTCCGCTAACATCAATACGCCGCTCGGTGTCAAAGTTGACGGACCGGAGGGCTCGCGCCCTTCCGCTAACAAATGCATACCGTTTGGTGTCCAAGAAGTGGCCCGTAGGCTCGCGCGATACCGCTGATTTCGGGTGTGGTTCGATTGCGTCGAGAGACTCTTGGCTTGTTCCGCTACGGTCGGGCATTGGGTGAGGCGAGTAGGCCGGTTTGGGCGAATCGTTGCAGCTTTTGCTCGACGACGGCGCGGAGTTGCTCCTGGGTGGGGGTGACCGACTGGAGTTCTGTTTTCGGATCCGGCGATTCTGCGTCCGGTGACTCCGCCTGCATCGCGACTCCAAATTCCAGTAGCGCGGCGGCGATTTGATCGATCGTTGCGACGCCGTCCATGCGTTTGATGATCTCGCGTTCGAAGTCGTCCAGGTGAACCGATTCGTGTCGCAGATTGGTCACCCGGCTGTCCTGCTCGGCTTGATGACGGATCAGTTCGGTTGTGACCGGCGTCGGGCCGATTTCCACGGTGCAGTCGGAGGGCGCCGCGTAGAGCGCAACGAGACTGGACGAATACAGTTCCAAAAACGTCTCGTACAACTCATGACGACACTCTTCGACGCTAGGTCGCTGCTCGGCCGGAATGGCTTGACGAGCGATGTCGGCTAAGGCATCGATCGAAACGTCACAGGGCCAGATCGATGCGAGATGGCGGAACGCGTGAACCTGGATCGGATTGCCGACGGTCAGGGTGCGGCCAGAGGCGTGTTCGAAAACATGGGTGTCGCGTGAATCGTCCGCGTCTGCGTTCTCGGGCTCTTGTTCGGCCAACGGTGAGTTGACGTACAAACGCTTGAGCCGCTCTGGACCGATGGCTCGATCGAGTTGGACGTCGCAGTGGCAGAGCAGTGATTGCCGAAACTTTCGATTGCGAAGAAAGTCCAAATACTGCTCCATCTGAACCAACCCGGGCGCGATCTTCGACAATGTCCCTCGCGTCTCGTCGCCGTACTCGTTCGGAATCATGCTGGCGAATTGAGCTTCGCACATGAACCGTAATCCACTCGCCTCGGCGCGGGACACGAATTGGTGAAAGAAGAGCGGTTCGTTGTAGTCTTCGAGATGTTCATGGTAGATGTAACTGTCTTCGCTGGCCCGCACGATGCTCAGTTCTTCGTGCAACAGTTTTTCATAAGCGTCTTGATTCTGTTGGACCGCCGAGGCGAGAAAATCGACGAGGGCGCGTGACTGATTGATCTTGGTTTGCGTGTCATCGAATCCCGATGCGTGATAGCTCATCATTTCACGCACCCCGCGCCGCAGGTACCAGCCCGGGTAGGTGTTGTAGCTGACGTAAGCCACCCCGTTTTCGGCGAGATGGTGACGGCAGACGGATAAGATCTTTTCTTGAACCTCTGGCGGAACCCACGAATAGACTCCGTGGCAGATAATGAAATCGAATTTGCCTTCGGAGGAATCGAATTCGAGGATGTCTTGATGACGCAGCGTGATGTTGGTCAGCGACAAGGCGTCAATGACCGGCTTGCCCTCTTCGACCTGACGCTTCGACGCGTCCAAGCCCAGGAATTCGGAACCGGGAAAACGGGCAGCCATCGGAATCAAGTTGCCTCCCGCGGCAGATCCAATTTCCAAGACGCGACATCGCGAAACGTTGGCCGGCTGCATCCCAAAGAGCTGAGCCAGGGCGGCTAGATTGCGCGGGTGACTGGACGCATAGGGATAGCTGGCATAGGGATACTCGTCGTAGCTGAACGGTGGTGTGGATTCGGACGGCATCGAGGGGCACGTGGTTGGGGGTTGGCGGAGAGGAGAGGGGTGGATTGCGACGGGATGGAGAGGTGATGGGATCGGCTGGGGAGCCTCGGTGAGAGCCCTCCCCTCGCTTCGCTCGACCCTCCCGCACAGAGGTCGTGCGGTTTTTAAGCCGTTGATCATAATGGGTTTTCGTCACCCTCCCCCAGGGCATTGGTATCTACACATCTTTTGCATGTCAGAAGGTTGTGCATGGCCGTTGGCCAAATTGAACCTCATTGCGATGACGTTCCTGGGGCGGCGCAACCCTCGCAAATGCTCGGTTTGCTTGCCCCAGGCTATGGATATGCATGCCCTTTGGGCAAAAAGCGACTTGTGTCGATACTAATGCCTGCCAGGAGGGTGACGGGGAGACACTCGGGTGTGTCCGTTCAGTCTGCTCGACTTCCGTGGCTGTCATGGAAGCGATTCGGTTTGGGGCGCGGTACATTCGTCACGTTCGGCAACCTTTCACAGTCATCGAGACGGCGCAAACCGTTCATCCCGTAAAAGCATCTCTGCGTGACGCTTGCGAGCGGACGAGGTGCGGAATCGTCGAAGAGAGTATAGCGCTGTGCGTTCGCGTCGCAACGGGCACCGCGCGGAGCAGGCCATCATGCCGATGGCGCTACCCACATTGTTCCACGGCACGATGCCAGACGGGACAGCCATCTTGATTTGAGCAGAACGGATTATCATGCAACCGAATCAGCAACCGTCGTGGCAGGCAGCGGCAAAGAAGCGGAGTCGCGCCAAACTGGCGCGGGACCTGCGGCGGGCGGCGATCGTGATCGGGCTGATCGCTCTGACGGTTGTTCTGGTGTTTCTGTTGTTCCCGCCATTTTTTGCACCACAAACTCACTTGGTGCTGCTGGGATCACGCGGCAACGAGGCATTCAACGCGCCGCCGATCGCGTTCGTGGCCGAGGACTTGGATGCGATCGCGTCGATCGAAGAGGCGAAGGTTCGCGACCAGAGCGACGTGTTGCATTCGGCACAAGCAGCCAAGAAACTGGCAAACCGATTGGCGGAGGCGAGGATCTCGTCGCGTGACAAGCTGATCTTGTACATCAACGCGCACGGGGTCACCGACAACGCGTCCGCCTACTTGCTGTGTGACAACTTTGACTTGCGGCAGCCGGATCTGGGGCGGGTGTCGGTTGAAACGCTGATCGACCAAGTCCGACAATCGCCCGCGGCCACGAAGTTGATCCTGATCAATGCGGGAACCATCGACTATGACCCTGGACTGGGCGTCCTGGGCAACGATTTCCCCAGGCTGTTGGAACAGGCGGTGCATCAATCCAAGGACCCTTCGTTGTGGGTCTATTGTTCACATTCGTCCCTGCAGTACTCGCATGTTTCACGCGCCGCCCGGCGAAGTGTTTTTGGGATGTTTGTCGGCGAAGGACTCAAGGGTGCCGCGGACTTGGATCATGATCAAGCGATTCAGTTGAGTGAACTGGTCGCGTTTACGTCGGCAAACGTGTCCAAGTGGGTCGCCCAAAGTACCGACCGTGGGGCGGAGCAGACTCCGCAACTGATCTGGGGTGGTGGCAAAGCTGGACAGTCGGATCCCAGACTGCTGACGTTGTTTGAACAAGATCCGGATCAGGAATTGACGGCCGCGTCGTTGATCATTCCACCTGATGAGCTGGCCGGTGGCGGCGGATCGTCCGCGCGTTCGGGCAGGGTTCGCGGGCTGCTGCGGCGACAACAGGTCACGTTGGCATCGAATCGGATCGCCGGCGGGGGTGCGAAGTCGGATGACGTGGCAGACGCGGACGGTGGCGCCGACGCGGAAACCGGAGGAAGCGACGACGGTAGCGGGCAGCCGGCCGACGGCGATCTCTCGGCGGCCGAGGGACCAGACGATGGCGCCGCGGACGACTCCGCAGACGGAGCCGAAAACACCGACAAGTCTGGTGAAGCGGGCGATGCGAAATCGAATCCGTCCAAGGCTGACCAGAAGGCCAAGGCCAAGCAACTGCTCACCAAGGCCTGGCGACTGCGCGATGCGGCGTCATTGGCGTGGTCGGCGGCCGATCCGACTTTCAGTCCGGTCGAAAACAAACCGCACCTGTGGCGGGAACTGCAAGCCGAATTGTTGGCCTTTGAACAGCAGCTTCACGGCGGCAAGGGATACGATCCCGAGAAGATTGAAACCACACTCGAAGACTCCTTTCCCGCCAAAGCACCGGCCGGTCCGGCAGCTGGGGCGACATCAAAAACCACACCGCCTCTCGCGTCACTGTTCGGTCACGCATCCGACGACACCGTTTCACTGCTATCCATCCTTGAACCGGAACAGGCTCACAGTCTGGCTCTGGCACAATCGGCTGCCGTGATTCGCGGCCAATCGTTGGACATCGATGTGAAGGGATTGCAGGCGGCATTGGAGCAAGAAACGCGAGAGGCCTTTGACGAGTGGCTGAAAACACGCTTGCGCCCGAAGTTTTCCGGTACCGTTGAAATGACGTTTTTAAAACGTCTGGCCGACTCGCCGGAGCTGGATTGGGATCTGGTTCAAATCGCAGCGTTGACGTGTTTGGCGGGAGAGCGAGTCGCGGCACTGGATTTGTTGTCGCCGGGCTGGATGCGAGTGGACGTGGAGCGGGCCGACCAGTTTCGTTTTTTTGCCGAACAGCTGGTGTTTGACCAGGTCGGTTTGCAGTGGCCACAGCGATGCCGGACGTTGTTCGAAGACGCCGGAAAAATCTACGCGGCCGCGGAGCTTGAATTCGTGGAGGTCCGTCGGGCCGAACGCGCGTTGGACGTGCTGCTGGCCAAGCTGCCGTCGTTGATGCACTGACATTTGATGTCTCGGTTTGTGCCCGATCGACGTTCGGTGATTTACGACGACCTTTCGACGCTGCTAGAACTCGCAGGCGAGCTTTCTGGGTTGCTGAACCATCCGGGCCAGTCGAGCGTCGCAACGGTGACGAAGGTGCGGGAGCAATTGGAATCGATTCAGTCACGCCTGGAAGCCGCCTGTGGAGATGTCGCGGCAGAACGACTGTTGGCACAAACGGCGACACCGGGAGATTCCTATCAAGCCGATCTGTTGCTCAAGACGCCATTGTTGAGTTCGGCGCTGCGGAACGATCTGCTGGCAGCGATGGACCAACGGGATCGGCAACTGGCGTCCAACTACGATCTGGCCAACGTCACGATCGACGACGTGTCAGCCATGTCACTGGGCGGTGCAATGTCACTGGGCGATGCACGTCAAATGCCTTCGCCGGAAGAATGGCAGTTTCTGTTCGAACAGGCTCAACTGGAATCGCAATACGTCGGACTGTCGCACTTTGAGGGCGTCTCTGCGGACTCGTTTGCGGCAATCACTGCGGCGCGTGAAGTCGAGGCGGCCTTTCAATCGTTCGAAGTCGTCTATCGGACGATGGACGCAAACGACGCGGCGAACGTCTCGGAACTCTGGAACCGACATCTGAAATTCGGTGCCGCATTGCAATCGTTTTACCGCTCGGCAATAGAAGTCGACGGTGCATTGTCAACATGTGCCGTGTCACCGGCGGCATCACGGATGGCGATCCGCTTGTTGCGGATGCTCGACCCGCGTGATGCGTGGCAGTTGGACGACGTTGACGTGAACTCACTGTCGTTGGAGACGCAACTTCGTTCGACTATACAGTGGCAAGCCGAACGTCTCGAACAGATGTCGACCTACCGCGTTGGAAATCAATCGGCGACGTTCGCCGACTGGGCGGAACATTACCGCGCCCAATCCGAACGACTCTGCCGCGTCTCGGCCTCGGTCACCGAACCGACACGAATCAAGATCACCGCCCCGGCGACGGTCGACCTGCAATACCACGACTGGCGGCAGGTGATTCTGGGTCTTGAAAACCCCAGCGACCGCGAGGTCTCGATCACGGTTTCGTTGGAATACGAACGGGGATTGGTCGACGTGATCAACGTTGCCTCGAGTGAATCGAACGATTCGGCGGCGGGCATCCGATCGATTCGGCCTGAATTCTTCGACACTCCGTCTCAATTCGGAACTTGGCGATCCAAGCCGATCACCATCGCGGCGGAGGGTACGGTAACGTTACCGATGAAGATCGTCCGGCGCGACAATGCGTCGGAAACGACCAAGTTGTTGGTGGACGTGTATGAGCGATCCGAGTTGACGCGTGCGGAATCCAAGCCACCCGTTCTACTGACGCGGCGAACACTTGACCTGATGTTGCCCGTTGCCGAAGTCTACGTCGAACGCGGCGCGGCGTCGTTTGTGTCGGACGTCGAGGGAGTGGAACTGTTGCCGCACCCCAATCGGTTGGAGAAATTCCGGTTCGGTGTCGTCAATCATGCATCGCGGACCAAACAGATCTCGATGCGGTGCTATGCCCTGGGTCAATCGTTGATCGGCCCGCTGCCTTCGGACCCGAGCACGTTGCTGGTCGGTGCGTTGCCGCTGGCCAGTTTTGACGTCAGCGTTCCCGGCGACGGTCAACCGGCGTTCCCCAGTGCCGGAGACGCTGAACAAGCCGACGGCGAAGACGCGGAGGCGAAAGAGGCGACACCAAAACAGGACGATGCGGGCAAAGACGAAGAGGAGAAAGCCGAACCGATCGAGTCGACCGACATGCCCCACGGAATGCTAGTCGAATTGAGCGACCGCGACACCGGGCAATCGACCTATCGTCACGTCCGCTTTGCGATCCAACGACCTCGGCGGTTCGTCTCACCGCGCGTCGGCTTTGACACCAAGAAGCAGCAAATCACCGTGGAAGTCAGCGCGGTTGACCCGAGTCGGTTGCCCGAGGGGGCTCCGGTCCGTGTCGAGTGCCGATTGGCCGACGACCGCAGCGGTCGCACCAGGGGCAAGCTGCAAGGGATGATCACCCGCGCGAGTCCGACGACGAATCTGTTCATTGCGACGACGGCACCGCCGCCGAATGTCGCACGGGTTTATATCGACGTCGATGGTTATCCCCGGTCGTTTATCTTTGATGTGCCTTGTGGCAAACACCTGACGAATGTTCCCGAAGTCACCGATTCGGTCGATCTGCGGATGACGACGTCGTCGAAGGGTGGCATTCTGGGGGCGACGAAATCGATTCCTGTTGCGGTTCAGATCGATGCACCGGTTGGATCGTTCGAGAACGGCCGAGATCACTTGAACCTTGGAATCGATCTGGACGGGTCAGGCGTGCCCCACCCCGAGGACAGCGTTCGATTGACGACCGATCGCGGCGTGATGATCGGGTTTGTCAAATCGACGCCTGACGGCACCGTCGAACTGACCAATGTCGTTTCGGACCACCTGATCGATCTGCCGGCGGAGCGACTGGAGAATCTGCTGATCGATGTCGCAGCCAGTTTGACCATCAATGACCAAATCCAATCGTTCCGCAAGATTGAGTTGTTGATCGACACCGCGCCGCCGGTCGTCGGTCCGGTGACTCGAACCGACGGCTTAAGTTTTGCGGCGGTCAACAGCCAAGTCGATCTGGAGGTTTGGGCCTGGGATGAGGGATCGGATGTGACGAAGGTGCAGGCAGCCTTTGACGTCGATGGAAACGGCGAGTTTCCCGCGGCGGGAAACATTTTCACGGCCTCCCGGACGTCCGATCGTCAGTGGATCTTGACCGTCGATTCGGGAGCCGACGCGGGCAAGAAATCGTTGCTGGTGCGGGGTGTGGATCGTGTCGGCAACGAAAGTGATCCGGTGGCGGTCGAAATGGAGGTCGTTTCACCGACCGAGAGCACCAAGCGGGTCAAACATCA
>NZ_JBFHKV010000239.1:0-9184 GCF_041595215.1 Stieleria sp.
ACATGTAAAGCAGTTTTTTAGCGGTAGGGCGCGAGCCCTCCGGTATTTTGGGGACGATGAGGGACCGGAGGGCTTGCGCCCTGCCGCCAACATGTAAAGCATTTTTTTAGCGGTAGGGCGCGAGCCCTCCGGTATTTTGGGAACGATGAGGGACCGGAGGGCTTGCGCCCTGCCGCTAACACCTCGTCAAACGCAGGGAATGAATGCTTCACAGCGTTGCCCGTCGCCCCTTAACTCCGCCGCCCCAAACCCGATTGGATCCACCACAATGTTCGGACGAATCTGCGCTACTGTTTTGCTGTGCTTGTTTGCCATCGTGGCATCTCCCCCATCCCATTGCAAATCTCCGAATGTCCTGCTGATTTGCGTCGATGATCTTAAACCGACGATCGGCTGCTACGGAGATCCGGTCGCTGTCACGCCGAATATCGACGCCCTGGCCGCCCGGGGAGTGAGGTTCGACATGGCGTACTGCAATCAGGCCGTCTGCTCGCCGAGCCGGAATGCACTGATGACCGGTTTGCGGCCTCAAACCATCGGCGTCTACGATTTGGCCACGCATTTTCGCGATGCGGCACCCGATGCGGTCACGGTCAGCCAACACTTTAAACGCAACGGTTATCTCGCCGAGGGACTCGGAAAGATCTATCACACAGGCCACGGGAATCGTGATGACGCCGATTCTTGGAGTGTCGCGTCTTGGCGCCCCAAGGCCGCTGCGTACGTCCTGGAAAAGAACTTGGCGATGAGAAAGCCGGATGCAAAAGGACGGGTGCGCGGCCCGGCAACCGAATCCGCCGATGTGTCTGACGAGACCTACGCCGATGGCCTGATCGCCGAGGAAGCGGTCCACCGGCTGGAAGTCTACAAGAAACGAACCGAGCAGCCATTCTTCTTGGCCGTCGGATTCCTCAAGCCGCACCTGCCCTTCATCGCACCAAAACGTTACTGGGATCTGTACGACAAACGCGACTTGCCGATGCCGAAGGTCAAGACACCGCCGCGGGGCGCCCCCAGCTACGCCTCGACAACGTTTGGCGAACTTCGCAACTATAGCGATATGCCGGCCCGGGGCGAGATCGACGAGGCCACCACGCGTCATTTGATCCACGGCTACTACGCCGCAACCAGCTACGCCGATGCGCAAATCGGCAAGTTGCTCGATGCCCTCGATCGGTTGAATCTCGCCGATGAAACAATCGTCGTGCTGTGGGGGGACCACGGTTGGCATCTGGGTGACCATGGCATGTGGTGCAAACACACAAACTATGAGCAAGCGGCGCGCATTCCGATCATCGTTGCGGCGCCGGACGGTGTCCGCGGTGCGGCGACCCAGGCCATGATCGAAACCGTTGACCTGTATCCGACTCTGAGTGAGTTGGCGGGATTGCCGACGCCGGCCGGGTTGGACGGTCAGAGTTTTGCGGATGTCATCCGAGACGCCAACGCGACCGCTCGAGACTTTGTGACACACGTCTATCCGCGCGGCGGACGACTCGGACGTGCCATTCGAAACAGTCGTTATCGAATGGTGGAGTGGAAGGCGGTGGCAGGACCACGCGAGCAAGCCGAGATCGAACTCTATGACTACCAGGTCGATCCCTTGGAAACAAAGAATATCGCCGCGACATCGGCTGAGATCGTTGCGCAGCTGCGCGCCAAATTAGACGAGCAGCCCGAAGCCAAACCACAGTGGAAGCGGCGGAAATAGCAGCCCTGGCAACGGCGACACCTGGTTCGCACGCGACGACGACCCGCCCGCGTCGATCACTGCGGTGATGCGCCGACCGCGACGAACATTCGATGCGCGACCCAGTCCGGTTCTAAATCGACACGCCAGATCAGCTTGTCGATCGGCGTGCCCCGAGCGTCGATGCTGGGCAATCGGTTCAGCGGCACCAACGCGGATGCCTGGTCCGGCATCGTCGCGAAACGCGAAACAAACGGCTCCAGCGTCAACCGAGCGATCCGCCCGCCGACGTTTTGAAACTCCTGAAGTTCCGCGGACGACTGCGCGTCGGCGGCGGATAAGTCCAACGGCCCATGGGAATCATCGAGCAACAAACAATCATGCAACTCCGACACGTACGGGTCAATCGGAAACGAAGCCGACACACTCGTGTAATGCCGAGGGTCCTGGGGAACGATCGTCATCTCGGCTGTCGGCAAAAGTCGCACCGTCGACTCGTCTTTCATCTTCATGCCCAACATCGACTTTGCATCGCCGACGATCCAGCTGGCAGGGGAAGAGAGTACACCGGGTGTGAGCACCCGCGACCGTGTCGATTGCGGCCCATAGATCGCCGGTGCCACCGTCGTCTCCGGCGTCTCGTCGCGATTCAATCGGTTCGACGCCAACGGGTAACCACCCGAAGCGTGTTGGACCTGCTGTGATGCATAGCGTTGCATCCAACGCGTCGGTTCTGCTGTGGCGAGGGAATACCGTTTGACGTGTTCGGCCAGCGGGGCATGCTTGGCAGCCAGTTGTTCAACGGCAGTCACGACACTCGCGTCCAGCGAACCGACGAGTCGTCGGTCGAGCTTGGACAAGGCGCGAAGCACGTTCGGATACAACGCGGCGAGCTGATCTGCAGGAGTCGACTGGGCGGCGGAGTTCAAAACGTTGACGATCGCCGCGTTGCCCGTCGCTTCGACTTGGTCCATGATTTGTTGAAACGGTTGGGCGGTCGCTTGGACATCCCCGTCACTGAACGCCCATGCGGTCGCAACGCTGCGTGTGACGGCGGCCGACGCATTGCCCCACAGCATCGTGATGTACTCGATCGCCTCAGCCGCATCGCCGCTTTTGCCATCGGCCAGTGTCACCGTGGGCGATTGTTTCAGCTCCGATGCCACACGAGTCGATTCGGACTTCAGCACGTCAACGGCTTCGGCGTACGTTTGGATCTTGGCGGCTGCTCTTGCTTGATAGTCCTTGCGGCGCTCGCGATTGAGCCGGTTCAGAATGTCCTGGTACGGAACGTTGACTTCATTCTGAAACGGCCTGCTCACGGAGCTGTTGAGATAAAAAACACTCGAAAGCTGTTTCAACAGCAACGGTTGGATTTGTCGTTCGGCTTCGGCGAGTTTTCCCTGTCCGGCCAGTTCCGCGGCTCGGGCCATCGTCTTTTGACGTTGCGTGGTCTGGTTCTGCAGCACTGCAAGTTCTTTGGGCTGAAACTCGATCAGCCGTTGGGCGAAAACTTGCATCGCCTTGTGGAGCATTGCAAATTTCTGCTTCAGATCCTCGCCGGCTGGTTCGCCCATCGCAATGAGGTGGTCGGCGTACCAAATGCCGCGATAGACTTCGGGATAAATCCTGGAAAGTTGTTGATGCGGAAAGCGTCGTCCGGCGTTGGCCGCTTCGGTGCTGCGGATCACCAACTCTTCCCATTCGGCGAACTTGGCGTACATCGCCTGGATTTGCTTTTCAGCACCCTGAATGGTGTTGTGCGCCTTGAGGGGCTTTTCGGGATCTTGGGTGCTCGGGTTGGCGCGAGCACCCGCGGTGAACCCGCAGGCCAGACATACCGCGACAACCGATGCTGCAACGTTTCGCTGCCATTGCCAGATCGGGGAGTGTTTCTGTTTCATCGCTCAGTTCCCCTCCACGACGGCCAGGATTTCACCACCGGCAATCTCCAGCGGTTGATCGTCTGAACCGATCAACGTGCACGGCTCGATCGTCGCCGTCATCGTTTTCTCCTGCATGTTCATCGACCCGAAGGTGACCGAGACCGGGCGACCGATTTCATTCCGCGCGATCGCCGCCCCCGCCTTGGGTTCGATGAACAGATTGCACGGCAGCGACTTCCCGGCGAGCAACGCCACTGTTTCAACCGTGGTGGTGCAGTGCAGAAAGACAGCCGGAGCAGAGGTGTGCTCGGCCCCGGGCGGATAGCTGGTGATTTGCAGCGAATTTTTCCGACCGTCGCCGACCACATGCATCGTGACGACGGCTTGATCGATTTCAATCGGCTCGGTTGTCTTGATCACCATCTTGCCTGTTTCCGGCAATTCCTCCTTGGCCGTTTCGACCAACGCATCGGTCATCTTCTTGCTCTCCTTGACCAGATTCTCGCCTTCCTTTTGAACCGTGTCGGCTAGATCCTTGAGTTTCTCTTTGGAGCACGCCGATAGAGCCGGCAACCAGAGCATCAGCAGTAGCAACGGGACGCGGCGAGCCGGTCCGCACGAAACGATGGGATTGGCAACCCGCGTCGAACCGCGACGGCGGTGGGCAGACGTGACGTTCATGAAATGCACCGGAGGAATCAAGCAGCGTCTGAGCACATGCCGGGCGTCCCGTTCGCAATGCGGCAAACGGAAGTGACCCGGGAAAGGCGCCCCAAAGAAAAGTGTTCCTAACAGATTAGCAGAAACGGAGGGTGCTTGGATTCTTTAACGCATCGGTTGTGACGCCGCCGAGTTGACGTGATTGCGCCGCGCTGTTTTTGCAAGCTGTTCTTACAAGCAGCGAAGTTCGGTACCGACACGCAGCAGCAAGCGTCCGTTGGCATACGCGGGCGTCGCACCGACCGGTCCGCCCAAATTAATTTCGCTCAGTTTCTCAAATTGTCGCGCCGCACGAAATACCGTCGCCTCGCCGTTCAAGTTGATGACCAGGACCTTATCCCCCAATAGAATCGGCGACGCGCTGAACGTCCCGCCGATACGACTGGTCCACTGGACGTCGCCGGTAGCCACATCAAAACACGACGCGATGCCCTTGTCGTCGATGGAGAACAACATGCCGTCGTGCACGATCGAGGTCGGTACGTAGGGAGCGGCCTTTTCAATCCGGTAAACCTCTTGCGGCTCGTCCGAATCGTTTGCGGGCATCCGCACGGCGACCAGATGGTTGCCGCCGCCGCCGCTGCCGCTCGATCCGATCGCCAAATCACCGGCGACGATCGGCGAACTGACGCAACGCATCTTGAACACCGGCAGTCGCCAAAGCATCTTGCCGGTTTCAAGCGACAACGCATAAATGCCGTCTCCCGTGTTGGCACAGATCACTTTGCCGTCGCGGATCACCGGCGTGCCGTAACAAACACGCGTCGAGGTCACGGGCGTTTGCCAAATCGTTTCGCCGGTCGAACGATTGACCGCGATGATACGACTGGTGCCGGGCTGACCGTTTTCGACCCGTTCGGCCTGTTGTGAAAAATTCAGCACGACGATGTCGCCGTGAACGGTGGGCGAGACGCCGAACCCGTGCTGGCTTTGCGCCACGCCGAAGTCACGCTGCCAGATCTCGTTGCCTTGATGGTCCAAACATCTCAGCCACGTGTGCTGGCGATCGCTGTGCGCGATGTAGACATATTGGCCATCGGTCGCCGGCGTGCTCGAGGCAAGTGTGTTTCGGTTGTGCAGATGATTCTTCGCTTGAGGAAACTCTCGCGACCAGTTGACTTTACCGGACTGCAGATTGAACGACATCAATCGAATCGTCTGTTTGGCCGGCGACATCGAGAGCAGATAAACGCGTCCGTTTTGAATCGCCATCGAACCGACGTCACGTGTCTTCAAATCGACGGTCCAGCGATACGCTTGTTTCTCCCAGCCGTCGGGAAGTTTCGCCTCAGGAAGCACTCCGGCGATCTCCAGGCCGTGAAAGCCGGGCCAGTCGTCGGCGTGCGTGGGCGCGGCGCTGCACACGAGGGCCAATCCGAAGAGGCTGGCGAGGACATGTTTGGCAAAACGGCGAGGCGACTGATCGCCGGCAGACGCGACCAGGGAAGGCGGAAAGGCTGGCATGGAGGGACCGTTCGGTGGGACTGGGTGGCTGGGGGGCCGAGTGGATGGAATCTGATTTTAACCAGAATTTTCACCCAGCGGGCAACCCTGGGACACATCTTCTGCGAAATCATTGACCGACGACCGCGCTCGCCAATCGTCGCCATCGTCTGGTCGGTTCAATGGCGTTAACGCCGAAACAAGCCGTATTTGACGATGCACCACAACGCCCCGACCCCGTCCCGCCAACCGATCTTCTTGCCCTCGTCGTACCAGCGGTGCTGATAGCGGATCGGCCGCTCGGTAAAACGCAGCCCCAGTCGCGCCAGCCTGGCGGTCAATTCAATCTCGATCCCGAATCGACACTCCTGCAAATCGGGCATGATCTTCTGCAGGTGCTTCCGAGGGACCATCTTGTAACAGGTCTCCACATCACTCAAGCGAATGCCGATGGCGATACTGGCCAACAGCGTGATCAGCCCGTTGACCGTCTGGTGCCACCAGGGGGACAGCTGGCGATCGTAGTGACCGTAACGGGTCCCGTACGCCACGTCAGCCTCTCCGGCAATCAGCGGTTGCAGCAGGTAGCGAAAATCAGACGGGTCGTATTCACGGTCCGCGTCTTGAATCACCACGATGTCTCCGGTGGCTTGTTCAAAGCCGCTGCGAATCGCCGCGCCTTTGCCACGGTTCCTTTCGTGTGCGATCACGATGACGTCAGGATCGTGCTCGAGTGTTGACATCGCTTCGAGCGTTCCGTCCTTGCTGCCGTCATCGATCAAAATGATTTGCATTGGCAAGCCGGTCGCGCGAAGACGATCGACGACCGAAGTGACCGTCCCGCTTTCGTTGAACACCGGAACGACAACCGACAACAAGAATCCGTCGGGGAGTTCAAAGATGGCGAGTTTACGACAGGCGTCTTTCCCCAGTTCGGCGCGCATCCGGCGAACATAGTCAGTCCCCCAAAACGAGCCATCATTGGTTTCGCCATCGGTATCATTCGAAGCGACCACGTCTAACCGGTTGGGTGGATGGATCGGCGAATCATCGGCGGGATCGTGCATGAAGTTGACTGAGAAACGCGAAGCAAACCGGACAGCTTGAGCAATGTTAGTCGATCCAACGAAGCTTCGCACTGACTCATTGACCAAGCCATTGAAATGGAAGTGGTCGCTTGGATTTCAATCTGGCTCGCGCACAACACGAATCACCAACAGCGCAATTCAGTTGCATCCGCTTCGAAAAAAAAAACGATCTGTTTCGTCTCGTAATTCGCGAGACTTTCAACGAGTCTGCTTCACTACACTGCACAGACGTCAAACTTTGTTGTTGACATTCCAATCGAAGGTCGCCACATTTCTCTGACGCTCACGTTGTGGAAAAGTCGTTCGCGACGTGACGTTTGCTTTTTGACTTTTCACCACTTGCACAGGAGACGTTTTGTCGTGACTCGGCAAACACGTTTGCGAAATTTGATTTCGCTTTGTGCTACCAACCTGAGCCATTGTCGCTTCGCCATGGTGCGGTCTCTACGGCCTGCCGACAGCGAAGTTCCGGCGTCTCCAACGGGACGCCCCCTTCACGTTTCATTACCCACCGCGAGCGATGGCGCATAAGACAATCATCTGAAGTTGACGAAGGACGCGTTTGCTTCGGAGCAGCCTCACTGGATGTGGAGGCTGTTGATTCCTGGAAGACGGCACCGAAAGGGATAGCCGGCAAGTCAGACCCCGGATTTGCGACAGGGAAAGTAACTTCCAATTTTGTCATTGATTATCTGTCGTCCGGATTTCGGCTCAGGATGAGCCGTCCCGGAAGGCAAAATGACAAAAACTGGGCCGACCCTCATGGAAGAGGGAAGGCCTTTTTTTGTGCGCCGTTGTCAATCAAGATCGTTGTCAATCAAGATCGGTGCCACAACGGGTGGCCGAAGCGATTCGCCCTCTTGGCAGCAGGGGCGAGCGACGCGAGGGGCTTTTCGCCCAAAGGGCAAGCATCTCCCTAGCCTGGGGCGAGCCAACCAAGCCTTTGCGAGGGTTGCGCCGCCCCAGGAACCTCTCATCGAGTTTGTCCAGGAATACGAGCCGTTGATCGGCGTTTACTCCTGTTCTTTCTTGGCCTTCGCTTCGAAATCTCCTGCGACCGCCTTGACCAGTTTGTCCCAGTCGATGTACTTGCGAATCGCATCATTGACGCTTTCAACGCTGGCCGATTCGATCCGTTCGTCATGCTCGGCGGCCGCTTCCATCGTTCGATCCAAGAACATCGTCTGGATCAATTCGCTCGCCAACGATCCGTCATTGGCTCGGCGGACTCGCTCGGCCTGCAAGTAAGCCGACTTCGCCTTGGCCAATTCGTCTTCCGTCACGCCGTCTTTTCTCAACCGATCGATCTCTTCACGCATCACTTCCATCAAACGGTCTTTGTTTTCCGGATTCGTGATCGCGTAGATCGTCATATCAACCCGGTCGTCTTTGGCCCGTGCGCTCAGACCGCTTCGCACCGTGTACGACAGGCCTTCTTGTTGCCGGACGCGATCGGCCAGGCGGCTGCTCAGTCCACCGCCGCCCAGGATGAAATTGCCTAACACGAGCGGTGCGTAGGCCGAATCGGTGTCGGCCAGTTCCATCTGCAGCGACGAGTAGAAAAACGCGTTGGCTTTGTCCGGCGTGTTGAGCGTCGTAAGCGAGCCTTCTGCATCGGCGTTTGCCGGGCGATCGACGCGGACGTAAGGCACATCGGATTCCCAGCCGGCAAGCATTTCTTCGACTTGAGACTTCACTTCGTCGGCATCGAAATCGCCGACGACGGACAGTTCGCCGACGTTTCCGCCGACAAGCTCGTTGAACAGCGACTGGACCTGTTCGACGGTCACGGACTGGTACATTTCAATCTCTTCGTCCAGCGTTTGGACGTAGCGAATGTCATCTTTACCGTAGGGTGAAATCGCCCGCTTGACCGCTCGGGCGGCCACCGCGGTGGGCTCGCTCGCGCTTTGTTGCAAACCCGTGACGACTTGGCGTTTGATCACTTCCAGTTCTTCGCCACTGAGCCGCGGATGTCGAAGGACATCGCCGATCAACGCGATGACGTCGGTCAGGTATTCGCGTTTGGTCTTCAGCGACAGTTGCAGCAATCCGGGGGTGCTGTAGAGCTGCATGTCGGCTCGCAGCCGTGTCAGTTCATCTTGCAGAGCCTGGTAATCGAGCGACTCGGTACCACGCGCCATCAGGATGCCCAGCAGTTCGACGGCGCCCAAACGATCGATCATCGTTTCCGCGGTTCCGAAACGAAGCGTCAGGTACAAGGAAACCGATCCCCCGCGTGTCTGCTTGGGCAACAGGGCGTATTCGATTCCATTGTCGAGCGTTCCACGCAGCGTCCGCGCTTCGATCTTCATGGGATCGGGATCGAATTGCTCGCCGGCTTGAATCACTTCGCG
>NZ_JBFHKV010000240.1:0-9167 GCF_041595215.1 Stieleria sp.
CCGTGAACGCGAGGGCGAGCGACAACTGGCCGAAACGGCGTTCCGAACCGCTCGCGATCAAGCAACCTTCGACGCCGAACAAGCAAAACTGCAAGCCGAAGCCGGGTTGTCGCAGGCCGATCGTCAACTGAATTTGGCGTGGCAGTCGCTCGAAACCCTGCTCGGATACAAGGAGGACAAACGAGCCGCGAATCTGAGCAACGAAGAAGCGTTGTCGCGATTGGAAGTCCGCGCCCCGTTTGACGGTACGGTTGAATCGCGGATGTTCGCCGACAACGAACGCGTCTCACGTGGCGACTCGCTGATCGTGCTGGCCAACACCGATTCGTTGTACGTCGAAGCGAGTATTCGTGAAAGCGATTGGTCCGCGGTGTCGCTGCGACCCGGAACCGAAATCGCGGTCCGCGTTCCGGCGCTGGAAAACCAGTCTTTCGGCGCGACGATTCACTACGTCGGCCGCGAAGTGCAATCCGACACCAACTCGGTCCCCTTGGTGGCAAAAATCGACAATCGAGACGGCCTGTTGCGACCGGGCATGTTTGTCCGCGTGACGATTCCCATCGGTCAAGCGCGTCAGGCGTTGTCGGTCAAACCCGAATCGGTCATCCAACACGACAACCAGCAATTCGTGTTCGTCGACGTCGATGGTGGTGCCTTTCGACGCGTCGACGTGACCACCGGCGACGTGTCGGACGACTGGGTGGAAATCACCGAGGGATTGTCGCCGCGGCAACAGGTCGTGACCGAAGGGGCGTTCTTGCTGAAGTCCGAACTGTTGCTGCAAGGCGAAGCCGAGTGAGAGCCGGTGGAAGCATTGGCATCCACTTCGCTCCCACTGAACCCACCTCCACACGTGAATCAACTCCGACCCCGGCACCATGCTCACTCGCATCATTGAACTCTCACTGACCAACCGTGGTCTGGTCATCATTCTGACGTTGTTGATGGCCGCCGCGGGAATGTACTCGGCGCTGCACCTGCCGATCGACGCGGTGCCGGACATGACGAACGTGCAAGTGCAAGTCGTCACCGATGCCGGTTCGCTCTCGCCGGTCGAAGTCGAACGCTACGTCACGTATCCGGTCGAGAACACCATGGGAGGGCTGCCGGACGTCGAAGAACTCCGCAGTGTCTCCAAGTTCGGCATCTCCGTCGTCACGATTGTGTTCACCGAAGGCACCGATATCTATCGTGCTCGACAACTGGTGACCGAACGCCTGGGAGATGCCGCGGCCAGCATTCCGCCCGGTTACGGATCACCGACCGTCGGTCCGTTGACGACCGCACTGGGAGAAATCCTGCAGTTTGAAGTCCGCAGCGACCGGCATACCCCGATGCAATTGCGCACGCTGTTGGAATGGGACGTCGCGCCACGCTTGCGCGAAGTCAGCGGCGTGACGGAAATCAACACCCACGGCGGTTACTACAAGACGTTCGAGGTGCAACCCGACCCCGACCGCATGACCAGCTATGGCATTTCGATGGAATTGCTGTTCGAGCGTCTGCAGAACAACAACAACACGTCCGGCGGCGGCTACGTGATCCACCACGGCGAACAGCGTTTCATTCGCGGGGTGTCGCTGTTGGAAAACGCGCAGGACATCGAGGAGGTGGTGGTTCGCCGCGAAAGCGACGGCAATCCGATTCTGATTCGCGACATCGCTGAGGTCTGTATCCAGCCGATGACTCGTCAAGGTGCGGTCACACGCGACGGTCGGGGCGAAATCGTGACGGGATTGGTGATGATGCTGATCGGCGAAAACTCACGCGAGGTCGTCACCGCGGCGAAACAGCGTTTGAAAGAGATCGAGGTCACGCTGCCCGAAGGCGTGACGTTGGAAGTGACCTATGACCGTGCCGCGCTGATCGGTCGAACGCTGAAAACGGTGCTGACCAATCTGACCGAAGGCGGCATGTTGGTGATCGTGGTGCTGTTGCTGATGTTGGGCAATCTTCGCGCCGGGATCATCGTCGCCTTGGCCATCCCGCTGTCCATGTTGTTTGCCACCAACGTGATGGCCTACACCGGCGTCACCGCCAGCCTGATGAGTCTCGGGGCGATCGATTTCGGATTGATCGTCGACAGCAGTGTCATCATGGTCGAAAACTGCATCCGCAAACTCTCCCACGATAACGGTGACACGACACACGAAGACGTGATCCGTGACGCCGCGGTCGAAGTCCGCAAACCGACCATGTTCGGCGAACTGATCATCGCCGTCGTCTTCTTGCCGATCCTGCTGCTGGAAGGCACCGAAGGAAAACTGTTCCGGCCGATGGCGTTGACGGTGCTGTTCGCGCTTGGAGGATCCCTGGTGCTTTCCCTGTCGTTCATGCCCGCGATGGCTTCGATCTTCCTTCCCAAAAAGATGAAGGAAAAAGAGGTCTTTCTGGTGCGTGTGGTGAAGTTCTTCTACACACCGCTGGTCACCCGCGCGATCAAGCACCCCGTCGTGACGATCGCCTCGGCACTGACGATCTTTGCGGTCAGTTTGCCGATGGCACGGCATTTGGGTGCGGAGTTCATGCCGCGGTTGGAAGAGGGGGATTTGTTGGTCGAAGCGTTGCGATTGCCCAGTGCGACGCTGGAGGGATCGATCGAAATGTCGACCCAGATCGAAAATATTCTGAAAAAGTACCCCGAAGTCGAAACCGTGTTCTCCAAAACCGGGCGGCCGGAGATCGCCAACGATGTGATGGGCGTGCACCAGACGGACGTCTGGGTGCTGCTCAAGCCCGTCGCCAGTTGGCCGGAGCCGAAGACGCGTGACGAGTTGATCGAACAGATGTCCGATGAACTGAACGCAAACGTTCCCGGCGTAGCCTTCGGTTTCACCCAACCGATCGAAATGCGGGTCGACGAATTGGTCGCCGGCGTCAAGGCCGACGTCGCTGTCTTGCTGTACGGGGACGACATGGAAGAACTGGGGATCAAGGGCAAAGAAATCGAGTCAGTGCTGCGATCGATTCCCGGCGCCGTGGACGTCAAAGCGGATTACCAAGCCAACCTGTCGACGTTGACCATCAAAACCAGGCCACAAGCGCTGGCACAATACGGCATCGATGCGCAAACCGTGCTCGACGTCGTCTCATCGCTCGGCGGACACCAGGTCGGACAGATCTTTGAAGGCCGCGCGCGTTATCCGATCATGGTGCGTGTGCCGGTCGACTGGCGCGAGAACCTCAAGTTGCTCGAACAGGTTCCGGTGGCCGATTCGGCCGGCCAATCGATCCCGTTGAAGGAGCTTGCGGACATCCGGCTGGAAGAAACACCGCCGACGATCGAACACGAAGGCCAACGACGGCGGACATTTATTTCTGCCAACGTGCGTGGGCGTGACGTCGCGACGTTCGTCAACGAGGCACAAACCGCGGTGGAAGAGCAGGTTGAATTTGCCCCCGGCTACGAGATTCGTTGGGGCGGTGACTTTGAAAATCTGCAATCGGCCAGCCGCCGACTCGCCATCATTTTGCCGATCGTGTTGATCATCATCATGCTGCTGTTGCACACCAGTCTGGGATCCCTGCGATTAGCACTGCTGATCTTCTTGGCCGTCCCGATGGCGGCATCCGGCGGCGTGATCGCGCTGTACTTGCGTTCGATGCCGTTCAGTATTTCCGCCGGCGTCGGGTTTATCGCGCTGTTCGGTGTCGCGGTCCTGAACGGGTTGGTTTGGGTCAGTGCCGCAGAACATCTGCGTCATACCGGGATGCCACTGCGCGAGGTCAGTGCCGAAACCGCTCAAGTGCGACTGCGGCCGGTGCTGATGACCGCCTTGGTGGCGAGCCTGGGGTTCTTGCCGATGGCACTGTCGACGAGCGACGGTGCGGAAATGCAGCGTCCGTTGGCAACGGTGGTGATCGGGGGCCTGATCACATCGACCCTGTTGACCTCACTGGTGGTGCCGTGCATCTACCCTTGGTTTGCGCGCGGATTGAAGGACATCGAACTGACGCATCATGGCGAACCGGAACCGACGCTGCACTGACCGATCGTGCATCGACGAGCCTGGAAGCCTTTCCCGCTCGCAAACACTTAGCTGAACTGATTGATGTCGATGCCCAGCGATTTGATCTTGCTGCGAAGGGTCACCCGTGAGATGCCCAAGATCGTCGCGGCCTTGAGTTGATTGCCCGTGGTGTGGGTCAGCACTTGCGTGATCAGTTGCCGTTCGGCGATCGAGATCGCTTCGGCGTACAAGTTGTCTGTCCCCTCTTTCAAACGTCGGGCGACAAACGGTTCGGACAGGAAACTTGACATGTCGGCCTGCGAGTCCGCTTGCGAGGTTCCGGCGCCGAGTGCGGGTAGGCTGAGCGGTGGCAGAAAGTCGGGCAGCAGGATGTTGCCCCGCGCCGTCAACAGCGACTGCTTCATCACGCTTTCCAGCTCTCGAACATTGCCGGGCCAATGATATTGATCCAAGATCTCGAGCGTCTCTGGAGCGATCGTTCGGATGTCCTTGCCGAATTCGTTGCTATAGCGTCGCAGAAAATACTCGGCCAACACCTTCAAATCATCTTCACGCTCGCGTAACGGAGGCAGATGGATGGTCACAACGCTGAGCCGGAAATAGAGGTCCGATCGAAACAGGCCTTCGGTGACGAGCTTTTTCAGATCATGATTCGTCGCCGCGATGATCCGCGCGTCGACTTTGATCGGTGTGTTGCCGCCGACACGTTCGAACGTCTGGTCTTGCAGCACACGCAAAAGCTTGGCTTGCGTCATCGGTGACATGTCACCGACTTCGTCTAAGAACAATGTGCCGCGGTCGGCCTGCTCGAGTTTGCCGATCCGCTGGCGATGGGCGTCGGTGAACGCTCCTTTTTCGTGGCCAAAGATCTCGCTTTCCAACAGCGCGTCGGGAATCGCCGCACAATTGATCGCTTGAAACGGTCCGCTGGCTCGGGCGCTGTGGTGATAGATCGCTTGGGCGACGACTTCCTTGCCGGTTCCACTTTCGCCCAACAACAGGACGGTCAAGTTTTGCGACGCCACGCGGCCGATCGCCTTGTAGACTTCTTTCATCGCGTGACAACGACCGACGATCGCGTCGGCGACTGGTTCACCCATCGGGGCATCGTCATCGGCCAGCACGGGTTGGACGCGCACCATGCGGCTGAGGTTAAACGCCTTTTCCAGCAGCGCACGCATCTCATCCAGCTCCAACGGCTTGAACAGATAGTCGTACGCCCCCAGCTTGGTCGCTTCGATCGCGGATTCGACGGTGCCGTGACCGGTGATGAAAATGAACGGGATGCGGGGATCGATTTCGCGCAGCCGCTTGAACAATTCCAGTCCGTTGGTGTCGGGAAGGCTGAGGTCCAAGACCACGACGTCGGGTTTGGCCTGGATGAACAACGCTTCCCCGTCGGCGCCGTTTTTTGCGGTCATGACCGCGGTGGTTTCCGTCGTGAACGCTCGCTCAAACGCCTTCAAAATCGAGGCTTCGTCATCGATGACTAACAGGCTTTGCATGATTCCTCGCTGTCGGACGTGTCGCCGGAATCTCGGTCCGCCTCGGAGTCCGTTTGGCCGGCGGTCTGACCGGCGATTTGACCGGCGATCGGCAGCGTCAATCGAAACTGTGCCCCCCGCGGGATCCGGTTGGAACCGACCAAGCTGCCGTGATGTGACTGGGCGATCCGGCGACAGATGCCCAGCCCCAGACCGACGCCATTGGGTTTGCTGGTCGCGAAGGGCGTGAACAGTTTGTCCAACATCGCGTCGCTGATCCCGTCGCCGGTGTCGGCAACCGTCACTTCGACTTGCGAGTCATCGGACGTCACCGAGATCGCCAATTCGCCTCCCTCGGGCATCGCATCGAGTGAGTTGAGGGTCAGGTTCAAGAGCAGTTGTTGAAGCTGTGCGAGGTCACCATCGATGTAAATCGGCGCATCGGGGCAGTCCAGCGCCAGGTTGACGTTTTGGGTGCCGCACCGTCCGTCGATCAATTGAACGGTGCGACCAATGGCGTCTTGAATCGGAAACGTCTTCGACTCACCGTGTTCGGGGCGAGCATAGTCGAGCAGACCATTGACCGAGCGTTCCATCCGCCGAATCTCGTGTTCCACCAATTCCAGATCGTCGGTCGGCAGTCCCTCGTCGGCGAACTTGCTGCGATTGACCTGGATCAACATTTTGATGGACGTCAGCGGATTGCGGATCTCGTGTGCCACGCCGGTGGCCAGTTGAGCCAACGTGGCCATCTGTTGTGCACGCAACGCTTCGGTTTCGCGCGCCATCAACAATCGTTCTCGTTCGGCCCGTTCGAACTCGGTCAAATCACGGAGGATCGCGATTCTTAATTGCCCGGTTTCGGAAGGGTATTCGCTGACGGAGACCTGGACCGGAAACGATGTCCCGTCTTGCCGATCGACGTTGATACGAAACTCGCAGGGAAGCGTCTCGAACGAACGGGGAAAGTCCGGCATCCGTGATTGTGTTGTTTTTCCGACCCAATCGGCGGGGTCGACGCCCAACAGTTCCGAACTGGCGCGATTGCACGACGCGACACGCCCTTCACTGTCAAACGTGATGATCCCCTCGCTGGCGTTGGCCACGATCGTTTCAGAACGTTGATGCTCCTGAATCGCGATTCGCCGCAAGGGGCCGATGATGACCCACCACAGCACGGGTGCGCAAACCATCGTCAGCAACACCGCATCGAGCACCGCCGTCCCCGATTCACCCAGAAACTCGGGCATCACGTGGGGCAACAGAAACATCACGCCGACTTCGGCGGTGAAGACCAGCATCAAGACGATGCCCAGAATTCGCGTCGGCGAACGCAGCATCGATGACAGGGCGGACACGCGGTTGGACATGCGCAAAAACTGACGAAAGCTGGGAAATCGAGGCACCCGCGCGACCCGACACAAGCCGGCCCGCGGCTTGCAAACCTGATTCTGGCGGTTCTGGAATTCCCATTCTATCAGCGATTTCGACATCAAACATCTCGGCCGCACGGCGGACACCATCCACTTGCCGTCGACGGGATCGGTGGATCCCGCCGCACGATGGATCGACCCCTTCAAGGCTACGCTGCGAAGTATTGATCCCCAGCGTTTGACGAGGTGATAGCGGCAGGGCGCAAGCCCTCCGGTTCCTCATCGTTACCGGAACATCGGAGGGCTCGCGCCCTACCGCTAAAAAAGACTTCACAGCGTTTCCCTTCAAGGGATTGCAACCGATGTGCCAAAACCACCACGCAGCGATTTCATCACCGCACCGACGCATCGCATGCCAGCGCAACGCGTTTCTCGCCTGAGTGCCAAGCTGTGGCGGAGAATGTCATGGAAAGAATCTGTCCATCACGTGAACAACTCTTGCCTTCGGTGCGTGTTTGCTGCTCAGAGCGGGTGGCAAGACAATGGAGGCAAGACAATGCCGAGGGGAGGTGAGGAGAAGGCAGAATGATTCGGGGCAGAATGATGAAGATGGGATGGGGAGACAAGGAGATGGGGAGACAAGGAGATGGAGAGGATCGGTACCGAACAGCAGACTGCCACCCCATTATTCTGCCATCTATCGTTTTGCCACTCAGCTCCGACACCATTCAAAATCACTGTCCGCCGAAGGACGCGCCGCGGATTCCATCGCCGTCGGTGTAATCGGCCGGGGCGTCCAAGCCGCCGGTCAATAACAGCCCTTCGACTTGGGCGTTGGCCTGTGCCAGTTGACCTTGGGCGGTGATCAAACGAATCGCCGATTCGAAATAGCTGCGGCGAACGACCAAGACTTGCAAGAACTCCAGTTCACCGGCTCGGTAGGCTTCTTCACTCAGGTCCAAACTTTTCTGCGTCTGGGGAATGATCTCCTGCTCGTACTTCGTGACCGCCGCCAATGAGGAGTCGAAGGCTTGTGCGGTCCGCGCCAGTCTGGCTTTGATCGCTTGTTCGATGCGTTTGACATCCTCCAAGGCTCGCGTGTAGTCCGCGTAGGCGGCGGAGATGTTGCCCGCGTTCTTGTTCCAGACGGGAAGGGGCGCGTCGAACTGCAGATTGATCATGCCCGAGTCGGTGGCGTTGTCATAGCCGGCACCGAACTGAGCGGTCAGGTTGGGAACCATCTGCACGCGTTGTCGCTTCAGCAACGCGTACTTTTCACAGACCAACGCGTTGGCGGCGGACAACTCGGGGCTCTCGGACAGAATCTGGCTGTAGGCGGTTTCCCAATCGCGGGATGATTGCGGTGTCGCGGGAGCGTCGACCAATCGCGCGGGGGCGGCATCGCCCAGTCCGGCGACGGCGGCCAGGTCTTGCCACGCACCCCGATACTCGATTTCCGCTTGCTCGGCGGCGAGCATGATTTCGCTGAGCAACGTCTGGGCCTGCAAGACCTCGATCAGATTGCCCTCTTCGGCTTCTTGACGCTCCTTCGCGATCTGAACCCCGCGACGGGCGACTGTTTCAAAATTTCGCGTCGCATCGGCTCGTCGCTGCGCCGCAACGGCCTCGAAAAAGCGGACACGAACATCCGTCAAGACGCGAAACCGCTGGGTCTGCATTTCCCAACGTTGGGCCGACATCGTATGGCCCAAGACTTCTTGATTGAGTTCTAACTTGTTCCCGCGAACAAATTCCTGTTCCACAAACACGCCGTGCTGGTCGGTATTTTCATCGGCGAGTTGTTGTCCGAAATAGCCCAACGTCGGATTCGGGCGCGTCCCCACTTGGTTCCGCAACCCGGCGGCCTTGGTGGCCGTTGCGCCGGCGGCGATGATCGCGGGATTGTTGCTCAGTGCGAACTGTTCGAGTTGTTCGAGCGAGTAGGCGTTCTCGCCGACCGTTTGAGGTCCGTCGGCCGTCACCAGATCGCTGAACGATTCCAATCGCGATTCAACCGCCTGGAGATCGACCGGCTGCAATGCGATTCGTTCCAATTGATCGGCAAAACTGATCGCTTCTTCGTCCCCGTCTTCCGCGTAGGCGACCGTGTCGACGGCACCGGCCGGTTCACGTGTCGCTGTGGGGCGCACCGGCGTGGCGGCGCCGGACTGCAGGCCGTCGGGCGCTGCGGGCGCCGGGGTGGTCAGGGACCAGGCATTGATTGTCGCGGTCGCCGGCGGGTCGGGGTGCGGACCGACTTGAGCACAACCGACCAAAGACAACAAGCAACAGGCCGATAGCGACATCTTGCGATGTCTAATGGCATCCGTGCGCACCGC
>NZ_JBFHKV010000241.1:0-9143 GCF_041595215.1 Stieleria sp.
CCGATTGCGTCGCGCGGTCACTTGGTTGCCAGTCTGGTTCGCGCTCTCTGCCCCTGTGACTTCGAACACCTCCAACTGGACCGCCGTTCCGACCGGTTTGCCCGCCGGGTCGACCACTTTGATCGTTACGTCAAAGGTTTCACCGGCGATGTAGACCGATCGGCCTGTGGTGACGTTGACGTTGAATCCGCGTGTGGCGAGAAAGACCCGTTGGGATTCGGCGACGTTGCGTTGGGGGCACGCGACATCGATCGTGATCGCTTGTGATTCGCTGAACCGGCGGGTCGGAAATTTGAGTTCGATTTTCCCGTCGGCATCGGTTTTCGCTGTCTGGCGTTCACTTTCGCCGCCGATGGAGTAGCTGATTTCTTCACCCGGCAGCGGTGCGCCGTAATAATACTTCAACGCAACGGTGGCGGTGATTTCGTCGCCACGAAAGTACACGTCTTGATCGGTCTGGATCGTCAGCTGTACCGGTTCCAGCTTGAATTGTTTGACCTCGAATTGCGATTCAAATGACAACTCGGGTTGATTCGGAGTGGAGCGTCGATGCAGATGGATCCGGCATCGTCCGGGCACCGCGCTGGGCGGCAGCACCATGTTGGTGTGAAGCGAACCGAACGCGTTCAGTGTCACCTTTTCGGTTTTTAGTTTTCGGCCGCGGGCATCGTAGATATCCAATGAGAACGTCTCGCCTTCGCGAAACGTGAATCGGTCTTGATCCACCCACCGGACGATGCCCTTGATGTTGACCAATTCCCCCGGTCGATAGACGGGACGATCGGTAAACAGGTATCCCGTGGGCACCAAGCCGACGGCGAAATCCAGGCCGTTCAGATTGGTCACCGTCGATGCGATCTGGCCTTCGTGGACGGCAAACACGCGCAAGTCTTTGATGTCACGCAAACGCTCCGACTGCGAGCGCACGATCCCTTCGGCATCGGTCACCAGTTCCTCGAACACCGACGCACCGTCGCTGACCAGCACACCGACTCCCTCGGCCGGTTTCCCGGTTCGCATGTTCTGCGCGAATAAAAACAATTCGTTGCGAGACGATTTGACCAGGATGTCCAAATCACTGACGACGACCATGGTCGTTGCTTCCATCTTGTCACTGCTGACGGTGACCGCGGTGACGCCCGGCCCGTCGATCGGAATCGTGACCTCCTGATCGATCCGTTTGAACGGCTCGTAATCATCGACCGGATGTTCAAATTGCTGGTCGGGGTCGATCAATGCGATGTCCAGCTTTTCGACGCCGGTGGCCAAGTGCATCTTTCGAAAGTAATCGGTCATATCGATTGTGTAGACGGAGACCGAAACCTTTTCCAAGTTCCGCGTCGTGAGCAGAATTCCGGCCTGTTCGTCGCTGCGGAATTTGCGTTTCGTCATCACTTGCAATTCCGGGCGGGTCAACCGTGCGATCCGCTGTTGGGCGGCGCCTTCGCTGGCTCCCTTGACCTTTTTGTACGACTCGAGGGCTTCCTTGCGGCGCTCAAGTTGTTCTTCCAAGGTGATCCCGATCCGCAACGACGCCAGTGAGGCCTGGTTGGTGTCGGGGTACTTTTCGACCAGACGCTGCCAATCAGCGATCGCGTCTTCCAGCAGGTCTCGGCAGGTTTGGTTGAGTCGTATTTCGGCCCCGGATTGGCCCTTCTTGATCGCCGCGTCGACACGCTGTTGATGTCGATCCAGCGCGTCGCGTTTGTTCATTTCGCCAAACTGCAACAGGATGCTCGGCGCCCGTTGGTCCAGCGGATACTTGTTCAGGAAGGTTTGCCAGAGCGCCCTGGCCTTGGCGAAGTCTTTTTCGTTGAGCGCGTATTGGGCGGCGGCGAATTCCGCCCCGATGATCTTTTGTTGAACGTCGGGCCATTGTGAATCGGTCGGATGTTTTTCGAGGAATTCCTTCCACGCTTCGATCGCTTTGTCAAATTCGTTCTGGGCGAAATACGACTGCCCCAGCATGCGTCGTGCGATCGCCAGTTGGTCGGATCCTCGATAGTCCGGATTAGCGATCAAACTTTCCAACCGGTCGATCGCTTGGACGTTGCGTCGCCGCGATTCGTAGCCTTGGGCGATCTCCAGCTCGGCCTTGGGAGCGAGTTTGTGGTCGGGGTAGGCTTTGAGGAATCGTTCCGCCAGTGTGACGCCGAGTTCGAGGTTCCCGTCGGTTGCCGGGTTCGGCAGCCCGTAGGTGTGGGCCAGTCGGTACGTCGCATTGGCCAGTCGGTCGGCCAAGGCGTCGCTTGGGTCGAGCGGTGGATCGTGCTTGGACAGAAAATCTTGCCAGGTCCGACGCGCCGCCGATGGCTGCTTGTTTTCGAGCTGGACCAACCCGAGTCGGTACATCGCGTCGGACTGCAGTTCGCTCGACGCGGACACCCCGGATTTCGGACTCGGATCGCCGTGCTGGGCGAGGAAGTCTTGGTAGGCTTTGGCGGCCTGATCGAGTTGATTGAGCGCTTCGATACAGCGGGCCACGCGAAATTCAATTTGCTGCCGGCGGCGAACGGTCGGTCCAAGCTTGTTGGCCTCGCGGTAGTATTCCAACGCCTGTTTGTAATCGGGTTGTTTGGCACGAGAGGGATCGTTGGCGGGGACACCCTCGAAGAACCGGTCGGCAAACTCCAGATAGATTTTTGCGAGTTCGTCTTTTCTGCCGCGTGAGAGCAATCGTTCGGCTTCGCGTTGATAGATTTCGCCGGCAACGTTGTACTGACGATTCATGACCGCGACGGCCGCACGTCCGAACCTGGATCGGCTGACCCATTCGCTTTTGGGGAACCGGTTTTCCAGTTCCAGATAGGCCGCGACGGCATCGTCCCGTTGATCGGCGTGCGATAGCGCGAGCGCTTTCAAATAAAGCAAGTAGTCCGGCGCGGTGACCGCGTCGTTCTGTAATTCCGACTCGATCGCCTTGACGGCGTCCTGGTACCGTCGCGCTTGCATTGCGTCGTGAACGGCCGTCGGAATGCGGACCACGCTGGTGATGGAGGGGCGTCCGTCGGAGTCCACCGGACCGCCGGGGGCGGCGGCGACGCCCGTCCCGACGCCACCCCAAATGAGCGAGACCAGGAACACCCCACGCAACACGTTCGAGCCGATTCGAGCCATCTGTCGATACTCCACAGTAGCAGGCGTCCGACCGCCAATCGAAGCAGCGTGCCGGGCCAGAAGAGGTTTTCTACCACTCTAACGCATGACAACCGACCGACGGACGGACTCTGCCCAAACCAACTGTAAAAACATTCTCTGCGTCAGGCCGGGGTGATTGCCTGTTTCCAGATTGACCAAACCGCTTGAGTCGCTTCCAATTGACCGGCGTGTCGTTTTTGTTTGTTTGGAGTATCGCCAATGAAGGTCATCCGGGGCAGTGTCAACGTGTTTGGAGAGCGATTTGCTGGCGGCAAGATGACAACCCTCGGCAGTGGCGCCGGCGGTTTGGAAACCGATCATGACTAGCCAGTCAATGAAAGCGAACAAAACACCACTCGTCGTCGGAATCGGTGCGTCGGCGGGTGGGCTGGAAGCGGTTTGCGAGTTCCTGAAGCACCTGGGCAGGTGTGAGGATCTGGCGATCGTTCTCGTCTTGCATCATGATGCGGCCAGCGAAACGTTGCTCCGTGAATTGTTGGCTGCGGCGACGGAGATGCCGTTGGTCGAAGTCACCGAGCGGACGAAACTCCGGCCCGGTTGTGTCTATGTCGCCCCCGCAAAACGCTTTCTGGACGTCACGCACGGCGGTCTTCTGCCGATCGTCCCCGACAGCGCCAAAAGTCAGCTCACCTCGGTCGACCACTTTTTTCATTCGTTAGCCCAGGATCAAGCCGAGCGTGCCATCGGGATCGTCCTGTCGGGAACCGGTAGCGACGGAACCGTCGGGCTGAAGGCGATCGGGGATGCCGGAGGGCTGACGTTTGCCCAGGACACCGCGTCGGCAAAATACGACAGCATGCCGCGCAGCGCCGCCACGATGGGGGTGGCCGATCACGTCTGCCGTCCGAGCGAGATGGCCGCAGAAGTGAGACGGTACACGGCTCATCTGTCTCAATACGGCGACGAGGAATCCGTCGGTCGCGTCCGAAACCAAATCGCCGAGGCGGTTCCGCGGATCGCGGAGCACCTTTTGGAAGCGACCGGTCATAATTTCCAGCATTACAAGATCACCATGCTGATGCGTCGTATCCTGCGACGGATGCACGTTTTGAAGATTGCAACGGCCGGCGAATACCTGTTTCACTTGCAAAAGAGTGAAGAGGAAACGCGTGCGCTCTTTCGCGAACTGTTGATCGGTGTGACCGCATTTTTTCGAGACCCCGAAGCCTTCAACGCGATCGCAACCACGGTCCTGCCGAAAATCTTCGAAGGCAGAAGTCCCCAAGACGTCGTCCGAATTTGGGTGGCCGGATGCAGCACCGGTGAAGAAGCCTATTCCTTGGCCATGCTCTGTCGCGAGCAGGTCGACGAACTGGACGATCCGCCGGAAGTCAGGATTTTTGCGACCGACATCGACGATCGCGCGTTGCAGATCGCGCGGGCGGGATCCTATCCAACCGGAATTGAAGATCACGTCAGCTCGGCGCGATTGAAACGGTTTTTCATCAAACGCGGCAAGCGATATCAGGTCACTCAAGAGATCCGCGAACTCGTGCTCTTTTCCAAGCACAATCTGATCAGTGACCCGCCGTTCTCGCGACAGGACCTGATCTCGTGTCGGAATTTGCTCATTTACCTGGGCGAGCATTTACAAGAGAAATTAATTCCGCTGTTTCACTACGCCACGCGGCCGGCGGGGTTCCTGTTTCTCGGCCCCAGCGAAACCGTTTCGTCGCACGGCGAACTGTTCAAGCCATTTGATACCAAGTGCCGCATCTCACAACGCAAGGGCACTGCGACGGGATCGATCAGTGCGCTGGTGACACGCCACGGAGAGGTCAAGCCGGTTTACGGCGGCGAGACACAATCCGATGCGACGATCGATTTGAACGTCATCCGTCAACGCATCTTGTTGGACGAGTTCACGCCCAAGGCCGTCGTGATCGACCAGACCGGGACGGTTCTGAACGCCTCCGATGGCATCTCGAAGTATCTGGAAGTCTCCGGCGGAGATTTTCACAACAACATCGTCAAAATGGCCTTGCCCAGTTTAAGGATCGGCTTGCGAGCCGCTCTCAACGAGGCGAAGAAATTGCGTCGACGAATCACGCACGATAATCTTTCCATCCGCGATGATGATCTGATGCAACGGGTCATGTTGACCGTCCAGCCGATGCCCCAGTTGGGAGAGGACGATGAGTTGTTCATGGTCGTGTTTCATGACGTCGGCGAACCGATGCGGCGTGAAGAATTCGATCAGCCGCCGGACGCCATCTCCACCGGCGATCAAGACGCCGATGTCATCATCGCCCAATTGGAGCGTGAACTCGAATCGACTCGAAGCGATCTGGAGCGGACGCTCCAAGACATGGAAGCGGCCAACGAGGAGCTGAAATCGTCCAACGAAGAACTGTTGTCGATGAATGAGGAGCTCCAATCGGCCAACGAGGAATTGGAAACGTCCAAGGAGGAGATTCGAGCCGGCAGTGAGGCCGTGGCACGCGCCCATGCCGATCTGGAGAACCTGCTGCGAAGCACGCAGATCGCGACCGTGTTTCTCGATAACGATCGGCGGATCCGAAGCTTCACGCCGGCGATAGCGGAAATCTATTCACTGATCCCGACGGACGTCGGCAGACCGCTGGAACATTTTGTCCCGCGCGTCCACGACATGCCCCCGCTACCCGATCCTGCCTCCGTCGACTCGACCGGTGTCATTGAAGACACCATTGTTGCCGAATCCGGCAAATCCTACATTCGTCGCATTTCGCCCTACCGATCCCAGCCTGGTGAAACCGATGGCATCGTCGTGACCTTCGTCGATGTTTCCGAACTTGTCGAGCGTGAGGCCATGTTGGCATCGTTGATGAGTTCGACCGCCGAAGGCATCTATGGCATTGATCTCGAGGGCCGATGCATCTTTGCGAACGCGGCCTGTGCCAAATTGCTTGGCTACCAAAGTGCGGACGAGTTTCTTGGGCAGTGCATGCATGACATGATCCACCACTCGCATCGGGACGGGTCAACGTACCCTGCCGAGGAATGCCAAATCGCTCGGGCCTTTCGCAGCGGGAAACAGGTGCACGTCGATGACGAACGCTTCTGGCGTGCCGATGGGTCGTCGTTTGATGTGGAGTATTGGTCACATCCGCAGATTCGAGACGGGCGATTGGTCGGATGTGTGGTCACCTTTATCGATATCACCGAGCGTCGAGACGCCGAAACCGCACTGGCCGATGCCAAGGACCGGCTCGAGTTGTCCTTGGAGGTCGCCGACGTGGCGCCCTGGACTTGGAGCTTGCAGTCGCCAGATCCGATCAGCAACCCGATTCTCAACCGGTTGTTCGGGTTTGACGAAAACGAGGAACCAACGCTCAATGATTTTTTGCAACGTATCGATCCGTCGGTTCGAGACTACATCTCGTCGGCGATCGAAAACGCGATCGCGACGGGGCATATCTATGACGAGGAGTATCCCGTTCATTTACCCGGTGGGGAGGTGCGGCACCTGCGCGCTCGTGGCCGTGTCCGGATGTCGGCGTCGGGTGTGGCCGAGGATTTCAACGGCGTCGTCGTCGACATCACCGAGCGGAAGCGTCGCGAACTGGACCTTGCCGACCGCGAAGCGCACCTTCGTCGCGTCATCAACAACCAATTGGGCTTGGTCGGTGTGATCGACCGCGAGGGGCTGTTGGTAGAAATTGACGACGGGTCGCTGGAGATCGCTCGGGCTCGGCGAGAGGATGTGATCGGCAAGCCCTTTGCCGAAGCACCCTGGTGGAACTACGACCCGGCAGTGGTGCAGCAGACGCGAGAGGCCATGGCCCGGGCCTTTGCCGGGGAGGTCGTCCGGTATGACGTGTCGCTGTTCGCACACGGCGGCGACGGAGTGATGATCGATTTCATGATCGCGCCGGTCTTTGACGCCGAAGGCAATATCGAATTTTTGGTCCCATCGGGTGTCGACATTCGCGAACGGGTCAAGATCGAAAAAGAACAGCGGTCAGTGACTCGCCGGATGGAGATGGCGTTGCGTGCCGGCGGCATGGCCGCATGGGAATGGACGCCGACGAAGAGCGTCTGGACGCCCGAGTTGTACGAGCTGCTCGGCATCGAAGCGGACCAAGAAGCATGTCCCGATCTGTTCTTCTCCCTGGTGCATCCCGATGACGTCGAATCGCTCAAACAGGCGTGGCAAGATGCGATCGAGGGCTCGGACACCTACGACAGCGAGTTCCGCATCATTCGCCCCGACGGTGAAGTTCGCTGGATGAACGGACTCGGCGAGGTCGTTCGTGACGAGGGGAAAGTGATCCAGATGTACGGCGTCAACTGGGATTCGACCGAGGAGCACTTGCAGGCCGAAGCTCTCCGCGAGAGTGAACGCCGAGCCCATCAAGCCAGTGCATCCAAAAGTGAGTTTCTGGCAAATATGTCTCACGAGATCCGTACGCCGATGACGGCCATCTTGGGGTACGCCGAATTGTTAAAAGAGCTGGTCGATCACGAGGAGTCACTGCAATACCTGCAGACCATTCGACGCAACGGGGATTACCTGCTGGAAATCATCAATGACATTCTGGACCTGTCCAAAATTGAAGCCGGGAAACTGGAGGTCCAACAGGAATGTTTCGAACCCAGCCGACTGATCGAAGACGTCAGAAGCATCATGGAAGTCCGCGCGAAAGAGGGCGGCCTGACGCTGGAAATCGAGTACGACGGCAAACTGCCCAAGGTGATCCAGTCCGATGCGAAACGGCTGAAACAGATTCTTATCAACCTTGTCGGCAACGCGATCAAGTTTACCAAGCATGGCCGGGTGAAGATTCGCATTCGGTTCGATCTTTCATCGCAGCAGTTGCAGTTCGATGTTATCGATACGGGGATCGGCATTTCAGACGATCAGATGTCGCAACTGTTCAAACCGTTTTCACAGGGCGATGCCAGCGTCACCCGTCACTTCGGTGGCACCGGCCTGGGCCTTGCCATCAGTCAACGGCTGGCCGAGATGCTCGGTGGCAACATCACCGCCAGCAGCACCGAAGGTGTCGGCAGTACCTTCACGCTGCGTATCGCAACGGGCGATGTCTCTCAATCGGATCTGGTCCGCTACGTCGAGCCCCGTCCAGACGACGGTTCCGAATCGACGCTTGAGGATTCAGAACCGCACAAACTCTCCTGCCATGTCCTCGTCGTCGACGACCGCCAAGACATCCGTTATTTGAGCAAGCACATCCTCTCCAAAGCCGGCGCGACGGTGGATGAGTGCGAGGACGGGTTGCTCGCCGTCGAGCATCTGACCGCATGTTTGAAAACGGGGGACTGTCCCGATCTGATCTTGCTCGACATGCAGATGCCCAATTTGGACGGCTATTCGACTTCGAAAAAACTGTGCGAGATCGGATACCGTGGTCCGATCATCGCCTTGACGGCCGATGCCATGCAAGGTGACATGAACCGATGCTTGGAAGCGGGCTGCAACGACTACCTGTCCAAACCGATCGATGCGGGAAAGATGCTCCGTGTCATACGCGAGGCGACGTCCGGTGACGCGCCGTAAGTCCGCTTCGACGACGCATCACCGTTGAAACGTTTCCAACGAGGTCGGTCCGGTGGTCTTTAACATGCTCTCCGCGTCGGCCAATCGGATGTCGTCACCGGTGACGATCAATAGCCGTGCCCCGTCGCGAACCTTGGCTTCGTAACTCTCGGCGACCTGATCATCAAGGCCCCAGCTTTCGACCGCACCGAGCAGCCCGCCACCGACGGCCCCGGCTGTCATCCCAAAAATCGGCCCGGCGACGAGCATGGGGCCCATCAAAGTCATCGCACCGAGTGCAGCGCCGAGTGTTCCACCCGCCACCGTCGACGCTGCCGCCGTCTTCTCGCTCGACGGCGAGACCGGCGTCTTGTCTTGTGCGGCGTCAAGCTCTGACAAACCTTCGTCGTCGGCATGCCTGACAATGGATACTTCGTCTTCAGTGAAATGTGCTTTGTCCAGCACTTCGATCGCGGTTCGAAAGTCTTCTTCGTTATTGAATTCG
>NZ_JBFHKV010000242.1:0-9131 GCF_041595215.1 Stieleria sp.
AACCAACGACAGAATCCTAATGACCAGGCGTTTCTCGATCGTGTGACCCGCGGCGACATCCAGGACGCGAAGAAGATCACCGATCGATTTCAACCCGAAGCCGAAGCCTCGGTGGCATTAAAACTGCACACCACCGCCGACCTCAACGCGTTGATTGACGAAGCCGGCGACTCGATCCCGAGTCTCCCCTTGGTCGACGGCGGGTTGTTGCTGCCCCAAATTGAATTCGACTTCGTGTTGGACGCAACCGCATCAGCAAAGTTTAAAAACCCCACAAATCCCAGCGACGAGGCGGGTGAAAAACGCTACACCAACGAACTCGAAACGCTGAAACTCGAGAATGTCACCATCGACATCGGAAGCTTGCTGGAAACGTTTGTCGAGCCGGTCGCCAACGTCCTTGGCGCGGCATTGGGCCCCGTCTCCGAGATTGTCGGCGGCCTGGGCGGCGGCAGTTTCTTGAACGAGAACCTTCCTATTTTGAAGGACATTCCCGGCAATAACTTCAAGTCGCTTCTCGACTTTCTCGGCGATGCGAATCGTGATGATTTGAATGCTTTTCGACAAGCTTTGGGATCCCTGGTGGAGATTTCATCCGCGGTCGAAGGCCTGCTCGAAGACTTCGAAGATCGAGCGATCGCGCTCGGCTGTTTCGAGTATGCCAAGCTGAACGAGCAGGCTGAGAGTCGAACACTGATCCCCTGCGCCGCGGCTTCGGCCATCGATTCGGCGACCAGCGTGGAAGCCACGCAATTCATCAACGCCTACAACCAAGCGACCAACACCACGGGCGGCATCCGCCCCGATTTCATCTTTCCGACCAACTTCGTCAAACTTCTCAGTGGCGAAGACGCCGATTTGGTCAGTTTGAACCTGCCTGCGCTCGACATCACTGCGAAAAAGGACATCATATTGAACGTGGGCGTCGCGGAGGCCGGCATCGAGTTTGAAGCCAAAGTCAGCACCAATCTTGCCCTCGTTTACGATTCGGTGGGGTTGCGTCGCGTTGTCGATGCGATTCGAAAAGACGACGAACCGATTTGGGAGGACCTGCTCAAAGGTCTCTACATCCGCAGCCAAGACGGCAAAGAGATTGAGGTTACGATCAGCGGCGATGGGCAGGTCGGTGTGGATGTCGAACTCGCCAGTGGCAATGTCGTCGCCGAGGCCGATGGGAGCGTCAGTCTGGATATTGTCGATCCAAACGAGGACGGCGCGCTGCGGCTCGACGAGATCGAAAGTTTGACCGGCGGTGATCTATCCAAAGTCTTCTGCCTGTTCGACGCTGCGGCCAGTTTCAACGGGAAAATTGATGTCAGACTGGAGTTTTTTGGCCTTGCGGGAAGCCTGAGTGATGTGCCCGGGGCAAAGGACATCTCCGAAGTTAACGTGGACTGGAACCTCAGCGACATCCTGGGCAGTACATGCAGCACACCCGAGCCTGTCTTGGCGTCGTCAAGGAGCGGAGGCCGTGTGATTCAAATTCACACCGGGCCATTCGCACGGGATCGGCGGGCCGGTGATGTGAGTGATGAAGATGGCCCCGCCGAAATCAAAGTGGTCGAGGACGATAACAAAATCATCGTGACAGGATTTGGCGGACGCACGGAGGTGCCATTTGACAGCAGTCTCAATCCCACCATCGCAATCGCAGGCGGTCCCTTCGGCGATACATTTGATCTCTCGGACGTTCGCACATTGTCGATTCAGATGGACGGCCGAGGGGGCAGCGATCTCCTGCTCGGTGGACGCGCAAACGATGTGATCGAAGGCGGTGATGGAAGCGACGAAATCGATCCCGGTTCGGGTGACGATTTGGTCTTCACCGGTACTGGAACCAACCTCGTCTTCTCCAGTAGTGGTGCCGACACGATCGACGCGAGCGAGAATTCAAGCAGCGACGGTTTCCAATACATCGGTGGTGGCAGCCATGCCAACGAAGGCGACACCGTCATCGGTTCTGCCGCCGACGATACGATCACGGCGACCAACGTCGAAGGCGGCGACGGTGATGACACCATCCGGGGATCGGGTACCGGTGGAACACTTCATGGCGGCGCCGGTAACGACACCATCTATGGAGGAGACGGAAACCAAACCCTAATTGGCGGTCCCGGTGAGGACTCGCTCGATGGTGGCCCTGGTGAAGACAGTCTGCTCGGCGGTGAAGACGACGATCAATTGATCTCCGGATATGGCGATGTGCTGGTCGATGGTGGCAGTGGCACCGACAAAATGATGGTCGACTTAGCAGTCGAATTAACGGGCTTGAATGTCACCGGTATCGACGTCACGCTCGGCGCCGGCAGCTATTCGGCCAAGTCCATCGGCGGATCGTTTGATGAACTGACAACCATTTACTCTGGTGTCGAAGAAATCGACTTCTCTACAGGCAATGAAAGTGACTCAATCACGATCAACGGTGCCAATGTGCCTGCATCGATTTCAGCGGGCGCCGGAGAAGACACCTTCCATTTGATTTCCAATGCTGCTGAAGTGGAACTCAACGCCGGAGCAGACAACGACGAGTTGGTGATCAACCGCAGCGGCCAGATCGACCCGATCGACGCGCTGTTGCGACCGCGTCGGATCAGTGGCTTCGGGGCGGCCGACGTGACACTGTTCGGTAACAGCCTGGAGAAGATCACGATGACCTTGGGTGATGGCGACGACCGAGTGCGTTTGGTCGTCCCTTCGGCAGAAACAAGGATCAACGGAGGTGGCGGAGACGCGGACACGGTGATCGTCGACAGCCTTCAGGCCAGATCGACGATCACCGCCGAGCAGGTGTTCTTGGAAATCGACAGCACCCCCAGCGGTATCCGAGACGAATTCGGAGAGGTCGGATTGCTGCGTGTCACCGCCGATCGCTTGTGGGTTGATAACCGAGACAACACCAATGCCCTGGACTTCTCGGTCAAGAACCGAGACGTTTTAGTGGCAGGACTCGACGGTTCGCTGATCGAAAACATCTCCGGGGTCGGCCGAGTCGAATTCCTCGGCTCCACCGCGGCGGCAACCCAGGACACGCTGGAGGTGATCGACACGGCCGAATCGACCAAGACGTTTCGCATCGAAAACGACGTGGTCGAGGTGTTTCAGGGCAGCGATGTTCTGGTGTTCGAAGCCGAATCGTCGGGCATTAACCTGGAGTATCCCGTCACGCCGCAACTCGATGGCCCGTTTCATGTCTTGTTCTCAGAAGGGACGAACCCCAACAATCCCGGCAAACATGCGTACGTTATCGACGGTTCGCGGATCAGTGTTTTCGACGTCGTTCGCGGCTCTAGTTACCGATTGCTCCCGTCGCGATCCACGCCCACGCCGTTCAGTATCAATGTGAATACGGACGCGGTCTTCGACCCCAGTGGACGGTTCCTTTTCATCACCGGAAATTTTGTCGATCCAGATGACAGCCAATCTAGCATCAACAAGATTGCGATTTACGAACGAGACGTGGTGACCGGTGAGCTGACCTTGGTTGAGACAGTCGATGCCATTGAACCGGCACCAAAAGGTCGGATCGAAATCGCAGACATCCAAGTCGCCGACGACTATGTCTTCCTGGCCATTGAAGAACTTGATGACCCCAACGGTAGTGCGACACGCGTGTATCGCTTCGACCGTGAACGAAATTCCCAGAGCGAACGTACGGGTAAGTTGATCAAAGGGAGGATGGTAGGAGCGCCAGTGTCAGGAGAACCCGTCGATTCTGTTTTGGATACGGACGGCAGCGACGACCTGTTTGTCCTTACCCAAAACGGTATCAACTTGGTGGTCTACCGATATTCGGTCGACTCGGGAGACGATTCGGTGGTCAGGGGCCCCTTCGAGAGTTTTCACAAACCAATTGAAGGCACAAACGCTAAAATCGAGATCCAGCCGGTTCGCAATAACCAACCCCGAAAAGTTTATATCGTCGAAAACGACATCGTCACCGTCACGCAGCGAGAGGGCGGCGGTGGCGACTTGAGACGGATCCAAGGGGTCAATTTACCCGCCAGCGAGCAAACCAGTTCACAACTAGACTCCACTGACGTGGAGTTCAACGACGACGGCTCGGAAATCTACATCAACAATGATGCGCAGATACAGACCTATCAACTGGTCGCAGGCGGAGACACCGATGGACAATTTGTCAACCCGGCTGGCTTCCCCACAGGCAGTCCGGTACCGATCGCGACTTCAGATTTGCCCGTCTGGAACTTCATCGGCACCGACTCGCTAGCCCGAGATCCACGAAGTGGCAGATTCATCGCCCCCACGGCAAACGACGAGATCACGGTCTTTTCAAACTCGTTGGAAGCCATCCAGACGATCGTCGACGGTGCGCCACCGACCTTCGAGGCCGACTCACTGAAGAAGCTGGTGTTCACGAAGTTTCGGCCCGGGCGGGGCAGCGCCTACGGCATTGCCGAGGGTCCCGAAGGAGGCTATCTAGTCGAGTTTACACGGTCGAAGAAGACCGAAGGAGAATTTAACCCGAGGAGCATCTTGACTCCCGACGATTGGGAATTCGATCTTTTGCGAGACAAGAAACTCGAATTCGCGGAGGACCTGGTGCTGGCCGACGACAAGCACCTGTACGTGGCGACCGCCGGGTCCAACGGGTCCAACGGAGGAATCCAACTTTTCCAGCGTGACCGGGGCACCGGCGACATTGACTTTCAGACAACCTTCGAGGCCTTCGCTCCCTTCGACGACGCCAGGACCTTGCAGCTCAGCCCCGATGGCACAAAGCTCTGGGCCAGTTCATATGACACGATTCGATCTTGGACCCGAGACCCGGACACAGGTTTCCTGACAGAGCCGAAAACCGCAACCCTTTCGCACCCGGCGGAACTTTTCGTCGATCCGGATTCCGATTTCTTGTTCGTCGCCCTCGGTGGCACCGACGGCGGGATCGCCACACGATTGCAAAGCGATGTCAGCAACTCGGTCCAATTCGAATCGCTAGCCAATGCGACCAGCGTCAAACGCATCGGCAATCAATTGTATGCCGGCACACGCGACGGAATACTGAAGGTTTACAACGTTGACAAAGATGGACAGCTAACACTGCTTCAAACTGTGTCCGGTGGTTCGGGTGGATCCGGCTCGCTTGCGGACATCGTCGATATCGTCTCCAGCAGACGCGATCGATTCGTTTTTGCCGGTTCCGTCGAAGGAACAATCCTCGCCTACGCGCGGGACCGTTCGACCGGTCGGCTGGCATTTGCGCAGCGGATTACGCAGGGCATCGGAAGTTTTAATGCTGCCGAAGGAATCGAGGGCATGACCTCAATGACCTTTGACTTGTCCGAGCAAGACTACTTTGCGGACTTGCTGTATGTCGCCAGTCCCAGCGGCTGGTCGGCAATTCAAGTCCTACCCAGCTTTGCGACGAGTGGTGCCAGCTATCGCGTCGGGTTTGACGGAAACTTTGGTTCCTTGGAAGTCGGTTCGAACGTTTCGACGCCCGGCGGCGACTTCACGGACATCGTCAGGTCTTCCGGGACCGGCAACATCCCGTTGACGATCCGAACCTTCGGTGGTGCTGATGAAATCTCGATTGCCAGCCAGCCTAGTTCATTGAGGCTCGACACCGGTGACGGCAACGACTTCGTCAGTTTGCGTTCGGTGTCGGGGGGCGAAACCGACGTCGACCTCGGTAACGGCGAAGATACGATCGAAGTGAATCTGCCGGGGATCCAGTCCCCTGCTCCGGTCGATGTCGATGGCGGACCGCATTCCAGCGGTGATCAGTTGATCTACATATCGGGAAGCCTGACGGTCGAGGAGCCGCCCTCGGAACTCACTACTCCGACAGGTCAGATCACGATTGGGACCGACAAGATCATTGACTGGGTCGAGATCGAATCACTCTTGGCGCTGGACAACTTGACGGCCGACATCACCAGTGATGATCCGGAAATCGCCGAAGGTGATGAGTTAACGCTGACCGCAACGGCCAGTTCAATCGGCCGCACCATCCCCGATTCGAGTTTCTTATGGGACCTCGATAGTGACGGACTTTATGGCGATGCCATTGGCGGTTCGATCACGCTCGGCTGGGATGAACTTCAGAATCTGGGAATCGACGATGACGGAAGTTACCCGATCTCCGTACAGGTCCAATTCGATGGGTTGCGAAGTGTTGATGTGACCACCCTGACGGTCAACAATACCGTACCGAGTCCCGAAATCACCGTCAGCCCCACCACGGTTGAACAATTCAGCACGATCAGTTTGGTCCTCGCTTCTGACGATCCCGGTAACGATACGATCGAGCGTTGGGAGATCGACTGGGAAAGTGATGGCACCATCGATGACATCTACTTCATTCGGGCCGGAACCGTCACGCATGTCTATCAGACAGCAGGAACCAAGGACATCACAGCGACCGCTTACGACGAAGATGGCGGACCTTATGCAGCACCGACGGCAACGGTCCAGGTCAACGCGATCCCACCCCGCGTGAGGGCGATCACCGGGGATCAGAGCCTGGACGAAGGCGACACGGGAACGTACACGTTGACGGCCAGCACGCTGGAAGCGGGCGGCGGCACGACGACGGCGGTTTCTTGGCTGGTCAATTTTGGTGACGGGACAATCGAAAGCGTCTCCGGCTCAACAGCCGGTCCAACCGTCACGCACACGTATGCCGACGACGGGATGTACACCATCAGTGCTCTCGTCGTTGAAAGCGACGGGACGATCGTGCCCGCTACGACCACCCTGACGGTCAGCGTCGCGAACGTCGCCAACCCGATGATCTCGGTTCCGGCGGATTTTCAATCGAACACCGGACTGGACTTCCTGGGTGCCGAAGGCCGACCGTTTGAGTTGATTCTGACCAATGACGACCCGGGCGACGACACCACCACCGAGTGGCGAATCGATTGGGACGGCGACGGTCCGATGCCGCCGCAATCCTATTCCGACGCCCCGCAAAACCTCACCACCGTCGAGTTCATCTACACGTCCGAGTTCCCGCCCCCGCTGGAAATCAGAGCCGTGATGATTGACGAAGACGGTGAACATCCGACCAATGTGCTGTTTGGCGAAATCGCCAATACGCCCCCGACTCCGCTGATCATTGGAGAAACAAACAACGCGGTTGAAGCTTCACCCTTCGTCGTGACGCTTGATCCGGGAACCGAGTGGATCAACACCCAGATCGTTCGCTGGCGAATCGAACGCAGTGACGGAGCGGAAGTGGAAATCGTCCAGCTTGATCAGCCGTCGACGACCGTTACCACCACGCTCGAATTCCCCGACGGAGATGGGAGCGCGATCACGATCAATGCCTTCGCGATCGATGACGAAGACCAGGAATTCCTGGCGACGCTCAGCGTCCCAGTGCTCAATGTGCCTCCGACGATTCAACTGTCCGGTCCTCCGGCGATCGAAGAAAATAACCTGTTCACGCTCACGTTTGGAGAAATCGTTGATCCGGCGGTCATTGACACCGTTGAGTTCTACACTGTCCATTGGGGCGATGGGACCTCTACGACCTACACCGCTGCCGAAGTTGCCAGCGCGAACGGCGTCGTCGAGCACCTGTACGTTGATGACCCGCCGGGCATCCCGGACTTCAGGACAACCCTCAGCGTGGATCTGGAAGACGAAGACGGACTCGCCCCCGAAGCAGGCACCTTCTCCTTCTTCATTGAGAACATCGATCCGGTTGCGGACCCCGGAGGACCGTATCAGATCTTGATTCCCGAGACACAGATCGAGTTGCTCGGAAGTGCGACGGATCAGAGTCCGGAAGACACGTTCACGTTCGAATGGGATTTTGACAATGATGGTGAGTTCGACGATGCGGCCGGACCGACACCAATCTTTGATGCAGTCGCTGCGGGAGCCAGTCCCGGACAGATCTTTTACGTCGCTCTTCGCGTCACCGATGACGACGGAGGAGTCAGCGAACCCGTCTCGACCACCGTTCAGTATTTGTCGATTCCTGAAATCACTGATCTCGTGCTGCCGACCGATCCGATCCTGGAAAATCAGCCGTTCACACTGACTGTCCTGTTCGAAGACACCGATCCCAAGCAAACCCATACCGTCACAGTGCTCTGGGGCGACGAAACGTCCAGCGAAGTTCTCTTGATGGGCGGTGAAAGAGAAGTAGAGATTCCCCATACCTATCTCGATGATGATCCGACCGGAACTCCGGTCGATCCCTTCGACATCACGGTGACCGTCGCCAATTCCGCGGCAGATGATGAAGCTTCGACGGTCGTCGATGTCAACAATGTGAATCCCGAAATCGCTTCCTTTACCAGCGACGCCAACTCGCTTAAAACGAAAAGCGTCGACAACTTGGTCTTGGTCTATGGTGATGTCTCCGATGTCGGCAGCGAAGACACTCACACCGCGGTGATCGACTGGGGAGATGGGAGCGAATTGGATACGCTCGACGTTGATCAATTGACACGAGGCTTTGCCGCACAGCATGACTATCCCGGGCCCGGGATTTACGAAATCACCGCCACGGTGATCGACGATGACGGTGGTGTCTCGAAGATCGCCACAACGGCTGCGGTGATCCAGGGCGTCGGTCTGGTCGATGGCACGCTATTCATTATCGGCACCGACGGCCGTGATCACGTCACGTTGCACTACAAGGAGAAGAAAGACGAACTCGATCTCAATGTGAAATTCAACCAGGGCGCCGGTCAAAATCATGTCAAAACGACGTTCCAGGCATCGTCAATTCAGCGAATCGTCGCATTCTTATGTGGTGGCGATGATCACTACCAAGGAAAAATCGATGGCAACAAGGGATCATCGATCTCGATTCGTCAAATCGTCTTCGGTGGTGATGGACGGGACCACTTGCAGGGCGGCGATACCGACGATGCGCTACTGGGCGGATCTGGGAAAGACGACATCAAGGGCCGCGGCGGTAACGACCTGCTGATCGGCGGTCACGGCGAAGACAAGATCTACGGCGATTACGGGGATGACCTGTTGATCGGTGATGCAATCGGTGCCGACGAAAGTGCGGTGACAACGGTCGGGCGTCTGGATGCGGCACTCCAGTCTTGGGCCGCCGCCGAGGATCCAGGCGGTGCCGTGAGTGCGCTTTCTGGCATCATCGACGACGGGGACGACGATCGGCTGCACGATCGCAAAGGAGC
>NZ_JBFHKV010000243.1:0-9130 GCF_041595215.1 Stieleria sp.
CACACAGGCACCTGACCGGGCGCGGAAACGGGGACTGCCACAGCACATTGCCGTCAGGATCGACCCGTTGCACGGAATTGCCGGTCGCGACAAAAACCGTCTGATCGGCCGCGGCGGCGATGCGCCGCGGCGACAGACCCGGAAGCGGTATCCGTTTCACTTCACGCGGCGTCGGCTGGACCATCCCGGCCGCCCCGTCCATCCCGGCCGCCCCGTCCATCCCGACCGCTCTGTCCGCTCCAACGACGGCCAATGCGGTTGCGCCACAGGCGGACCCCTTCAGGAATCCGCGACGACTGTCGTCATACTTCGTCGTTCGGTTCATGGTCGTCTCTCGCATGCATCAAGGTTCACGTGAAGGAATTTCAATACAGATCAATTCGAATTGGCTGCGCAAGTACAAACGATCGCCCACGATCGCTGGATGCGACATGCTTTCGGGGTGCTCGCCTTGCATCGGCCGCCACTGGGAAACGATCGTCAACCCGTCGGCGGTTGCGTCGAGCAGCAAGAGATCACATTCGGATCCCCACAACAGCACGCGCCGGTTGCCGGCGATCAAGCAGGTGTGATCGTAAAACCGCTCATCGGCTTCGCTCCACAACGTTTCCAGCTGATTGGAGCCGTCGATGCAGAACAATTCTCCGTACGCCGTACAGAAGACACGCGACTGGTCCTCCAACTCGACAACCACCGGTGTGCAGGTGTCGGGAGCGCAATCCAAGTTGTGCCAAACCGGTTGCGGGTCGATCTGTCCATCGTCTTTGAACTGATACCACCGCATCGCATTGTTTTCGGTCGCCAGCAAAACACCGTCTTGAAAGGGAACCGGCGTTCCGACATGGAAGTCACTCTTTTCCGGCGGAATCAGTTCCCACAGACGTCGCCCCGTCGTCAGGTCCCATCCGCCCAGTCCCGGCGAGTCGTAGCCGATGACTTGCTCGCGTCCGCCAAACGATCCGTAAATAAACGGCGCGTAAGCCGGCGCGTGTCCTTTCGTTTTCCAAAGCGTGGCGCCGGATTCCAAACTCAACGCCGCCAGCGACGCATCCGCGCTGCCGGGCGCGACCACCACCCGATCACCGACGACTAGTGGCGGCACACTGAAGCCCCACGTCGGAACCTCGCCGCCGAAATCGGCCACCAAATCGCGTGTCCAAATCGGTCGTCCCGTCGCCAGTTCGACGCACATCAGCTTTCCGAACGCACTTTGCAGCAATACCCGATCTGCAACGATCACCGGCGTCGCGCGAGGCGCGTTGGTGTACTCCATCCGGGCGTCGGCATGATGCCGGACTTCCCAGACCGACTTGCCCGTTGCGGCGTCGAAGGCGCGAAACAGGTCTTGTTGAAAATCAGCCGACTTGTCGGCAACCACCACCCATCGTTCGGTCGCAGAGATGCCCGCCATCGCCGGGCCGGTCACTTTTGTTCGCCAAAGGACCTTGGGCTGATCGGCCAACGACGCCGGTAGCTCCGCGAACTGGCCCGTCCGGTCTGGCCCACGCCAATCCGTCCACCCACGGCCGCCTCGACCAGAATCCGCTCCGGACGTCACGGGAACGAACCCACCCTGCGACTCCAAAGCATCGTTGATCGCCGGATCAGCGGCGGCCGATGCGATGGCCGAGTTCAGTGATTCTTGAACCGATGACGGAAGGTTCGCAGCAAAGAAGAACTGCACACCGCGACAGGGTCGGGTTTCAGCAATCGTCTTGGTCGCGTTCTTTTCCAGCTTGCCACAGGCCTCCAACAGTGGCGGCAAGTAGTCGGTGACCACGACCGCGTCGACTTCTTGGTCGGCAAAGGCATAAACCGCTGATTCGAGACTGTCATGACCGATCAAGGAGGCGTCGATCTGGCGGGACCGAAATAATTCTTTCGACAGCGCGTGGCATTCGGCATGTTCGGGCGATCCGATCGCGACCTTCTTGCCGGCCAGTTGCTGCACCGAGTCGATCGCACTGTTTTTTGTGACCAACAACACGCCGCGAATTTCCGTCGCGCCGTGACGATCTGTTAAATCGCAAGCCGCTTGCAACTCAACCCCGGTCGCCTCGGCGTCGCCGAGCACGACGGATCGTTTTCCAACGACCAGATCAATGCTCGGCAAACCACGACGCTTGGCCAGCTGCAAACTCTCCTCATAAACGAGATTGATCTTCCGGCCGATCGCAGCCTCCAAGTGCTCGACCAACGGTTCATAACGCCGCTGCCCGATTCCATCGACACACGCACACGAAAGCGGCAGTGACAACGGGTCCATCACAACCAGATTCAGCGTGGACTTGGCGTCGGAGTCGGCCTGCTGCCCCCAGGTCGCTCCCGCGCAACAAACGACCAGGATGGCAACGGATCGAAGGACGACACGGATGGCTTTCATGACTCGATCCGCTGGAGAACACGAATCAGATTCGCCCTGACGTCCATCACATAAATCCGATTGCCATCGGCCGACACTTCGACGGGGATGTAGCAACTGGCCGCGGCGATGCGACTGCCGCGATCGAACTTCGTCGTGTCGACGTATCCGATCAACTGCTTGAACGTTCCATCGGAGTGAAACTCTTTGACGCGTCCGATTCCGGATTCGGCAGTCACCAGGCGGCCGTCGATCAGATCAAAATTGACAGGATTGCAGCAGGCGCCAAACCCTTCGATGCCCGTCCGGTCTCGCTGGCCCCAGCGTCCCAGCAATTCGCCATCGAACGAAAAACGGTTGACGCGATGTCGCGAGTTTTCGGCGACCAACAAGGCGTCACCGTCGATCGCCAGGTCGATGTGGGAACAACAACCGAATTGTCGCTCCACGATCATCGTCGGATTTTTTAGATCCCTGGTCAGCCGGACGATGTCCTCGGTCGCACGCAAGCTGCGTCCGCTGCCGATGGCGACGAACAAGTATTGATCATTGACCGCGATGCCGCTGATGTGCGTGTCAGCGTTGGTGTTGGGGATCACGTCGACGATCTTGACTTTCTCGACCAGTTTTCCGTCACGGTCGATTTTGGCGATCAGGTACTCACCGCCCAGATAGATCGAGCCATCATCGGTTCCACAAATCTGCAGCGGAACGACGTTCTCGATCTCGATTTTCCGCAGTTCGGTGCCGTCGCCATCGAGCACTCGGATTTCACGCCGCTCGGACCAGTAATCCCAAAACGTGGGGTCATCGGTCGCCGGCGGATCACCTTCGGCGGTCGGCTTTTTCACCAGCCAGGTGACCGCGGCCAGCAACTCACCGGCCTGGTTCATCGCCATCGTCTCCAACCGGCCCTCGGTGCCGATTTCCAGCTTGATCGATTCGACCTCGCGGTGTGTCGGCTGCTCGCTGTGTGTCGGCTGCTCGCTGGCAGTCGGCTGCTCGCCGTCCGTGGGCTGCTCGCCGTCGTCAGCGGCCAGCCCAGCCGAACTCGCGATCAGCAGCAAGACCGGCAATGCCGATCGGATCAGACGTCGGGTCCGCTGAATCATGGGCAATCAAACGATCGAGAAAAGGGAAACGGGCGCAGCTGTTCAGGCGGGCCGTGCCATCCCATTGAAACAGATTTGGGCGGCGTCGGTATCGAACAAACCGCCGTGCGAAGGCCAGAATTGGCGAGATCGATCGTCCGCAACGGGATACCTCTGATGGACCGCGGCCCCTAAACACGCCCTAACGGTCAACCATCGACCAACGTGAACGCCCGCCCCAAACACGCGACTTGCATCCATTAGACTGCCGATGTTGAAACGGCTTTGCTCCCTTCCGCTGACCCGAAGATTCCATGCCCAGCACTTATCCCATCAGGACCTCGGTCGAAACCCTGAGCACTCGCCAAAAGGCACTCGACGTGAATCTCGATACGCGTCGCTATGGAACGTTTGCCGAAATCGGAGCCGGCCAGGAAGTGGTGCGATGGTTCTTTCGCGTCGGTGCGGCTGCCGGAACGATCGCCAAAAGCATCTCGGCATACGACATGAAGGTCAGCGATGCGATCTATGGGCGCGCGTCGCGTTATGTCTGTCGCGAGCGATTGCAAGCGATGTTGGACTACGAACACGCCTTGAATCTGGATCGACTGCGTGAAACTCGCGGCGACACCACGGCGTTCTTTGCCTTTGCCGATACCGTCTCGGCACGAAATTTCCACGGCACCAATCAATGCCACGGCTGGATGGGCATCAAATTCCAGGCACACCCGCGTGACGAAGACAGCCAGATCATCATCCACGTGCGGATGTTGGACAACGAAGCGTCGCTACAGCAGGAGGCGTTGGGGATTGTCGGTGTGAATCTGGTCTACGGTGCTGCGGCGCTCAACCATGAACCCGAATTGCTGGTTGATTCCCTGCTGGACGGCTTGACGACCTCTCGGATCGAGATCGACATGATCGAGTTTTCCGGGATCGCGTTTCGACACGTCGACAACCGCCTGATGAGTCTGAAACTGGTCGAATTGGGGCTCAGTGGTGCGGCAATGTTTGCCGCCAACGGCGAGGTGTTGCAACCGTCTGAATTTTTCTATCGCAAAGCAATCCTGGTCGAACGGGGCAGCTTTCGACCGGTGTGCAACGTCAACCTGGATATGCTCCGCTGCGCCCACGAAAAGTTCTCCGAAATGCCCAGCGTTCAAGGCAAGGAAATCACGCAGGTGATGGAAATCACCATGAACAACTTGAAGTCCTCCGGCGAAATCGACCTCCGCGATTTCCTCGCCCGGGCCGATGTCATCGCCGCCTGCGGCATGCCGGTCTTGATCTCCGACTATTTCCAGTACTACCGCTTGGCCGCGTACCTGTGCGGTTACACCAAGGAACCGATCGCGATCACGATGGGTGCGGCAAGCATGAAGGACTTGTTTGATGAAAAGTACTACACCAAGCTGCAGGGCGGCGTGCTCGAATCGTTCGGCAGACTGTTCAAGAATGACTTAAAAATCTTCTGCTACCCGATGGAAAACCGCGAGACCGGCGAACTGTTGACGTCCGAGAATTTCAAAACAAAACCCGAACTGCAACAGTTGTACGACTACATTCGTCATCGCGGCGACATCATCAACCTGGACAACTTCGATCCGTCCTGCTTGAAAGTCTTCTCACGCGATGTGTTGGAACTGATCAAGAAAGGCGATTCCGAATGGGAAACCAAGGTGCCGCTGCCGGTTGCGGAAGTGATCAAATCCAAGGCCTACTTCGGGCTGCCGACCTAGCCGGACGTGATGCACAGCATCACAGACCAACCCCATCCCCGATTCACTCCGATTCGGGCTCGGCCTCACCATCGCCTGGGGTTGCTTCGGCTTCGGTCGCTGTGTTTTCCTCTTTCACCGCGGCGGGCTGAGGCTCGATCGCTTTTTCCTCGTTCTGACGACGCTCTTCTTCACGCTCCTTCTTTTCTTGAGCGAGTGCCTCTTGGGCGGCCTTCAGTTGGCGGTTGGCCGCTTGGGCGCGTTGTTTCAGATTCGCGTTTTGCTCTTGGGCTTGTTCGAGTTGCGCTTTGGCTTCGGCCGCTGCCTGACTGGCGGCTTTCTCGGCCTTTGCGGCAGCCTGTTTCGCCTTTGCAGCAGCCTCTTTGACCTTTGCCAACTCTTTCGTCACCGCGTCGGCACGCTTGGTTTGCTCGGCCAACTGGGCCGCTTGTTCGTCCAGCTCGGCTTGCAGCTTTTCGGCCAACTGCTCCGACGCTGCGAGCGCCTCATCTTTTTCGGCCGCTTGGGTTTTCATCTCTTCCAACTGTTCACGCAGCGCGACCAGCTCGGTGGTCAGCATGATGTTGAGTTCGCTGGGTTGATCGACGTGAGACGACGTCCCGCAGGCAGCTGGGGCACACGCCGACTTGCAGGGTCGCCGCAGCAGACGGGCGAGCGGACCGCCACAATCGGCGGCGGCACAATGCGTCACCGCACAATCGGTCACGAGCAGTGCCATCAGGGTGAACGTTGCGGTCAGGGTGGTTTTCATCGTCTTGGCTTGATCGGGGGGGATAGGGGTGGGATGGCCGGCGACGTTCCGACGCGGGACACCCCCTATCCTAATCACGAATCTCAGATGTAAAGACGGGACGTGAAAGAAGCCCCAACGGACTGAGATCGCCCCCGCGACAAACTGTCGTCGAGGCCTCCGCGAGAGACCAACGTGGGATCGGTTTTCAGTCGGCCGCGCGAGCACGCCCGGCTGAAAGCCGTGTCCCAGATCGGAGCTTGACAGGCCGACCGGATAGCGAATTGACCGTACCACACTACGGATGCTTCGCTATCCGGCGACCTTGCCAAGTGCATCATTTGATGAACAGCATTTCCTGGTAGGTCGGCAGCGGCCAGATGTCATCGGCCACGACTTCCTCCAGCTTGTCCACCGTTTCACGCAGGGCCAGCATCGACGGCAAGATCGCGTCGCAGCAGTGCCGGCACTCGTCGTCCGGCGTGGTGGCCGAGACGTCGTTGATCGCATGCTCGAGCGTTGCGATGCCTTCCTGCAAGGCCTTGACCAGCGCGGTCATCGAATCCAACGTGTCGGTGTCGAAGTCGTAGCCGACAGCTTTGAGGTTGGCACACGTCGATGCCAATTCGTTTTGATACCGGATCGCCGCCGGGAAAATCAGCGTGCGGGCGATCGACAGCGCCAGACTGGCTTCGACACTGACGGTCATGCAGTACTGTTCTTGGTACGTTTCCAAACGGCTTTCCAGTTCCCGCTCGGACAACACACCATACTTGGCGAACATCTCGATCGTCTCGGGCGTCGCCAATTGCGGCAACGCGTCGGCCGTCGTTTTCAGATTCAACAGCCCACGTTTTTCGGCTTCCTTGTGCCACTCTTCGGAGTAGCCGTCGCCGTTGAAGATGATCGGCGAACACTCCGTGATGATCTCCGAGAGCAGCGTCTGGATGGCACCGTTGAGTCCATCGGGATTCTTCGCGATCGCTTCTTCCAGTTTGGTCGCACAGTAGTCGACCGAATCGGCAATGATCGTGTTCATCGCGACCAACGGGCCCGAAATCGATTGGTTCGATCCGACGGCACGGAACTCGAAACGGTTTCCGGTGAAGGCAAACGGGCTGGTCCGGTTGCGGTCGCCGGCGTCCTTGGGCAACGGCGGCAAGACATCGACGCCCACTTCCAACGTCCCCGACGGCAGCGAGCTGTTCGCGCCGCCGGCTTTGATCTGCTCAAACACATCGGTCAATTGATCCCCGAGGAAAATCGAGATGATCGCCGGAGGTGCTTCGTTGGCGCCCAGACGGTGGTCATTGCCGGCACTGGCGACGACGGCCCGAAGCAATCCCTGGTGCTTGTAGACGGCACGAATGATGGCCGCACAAAAGACCAAGAACTGGGCGTTGTCGTGCGGCGTGTCGCCCGGATCCAGCAGGTTTCCTTGCGAGGAACTGCCCAGCGACCAGTTGACGTGCTTGCCCGAACCGTTGACCCCCGCGAAGGGCTTTTCGTGCATCAAGCACGCCATGCCGTATTTCTCGGCCGTCTTACGCAACGTCAACATCATCAATTGCTGGTGATCCGCCGCGACGTTGGCCGATTCGAATACCGGTGCCACTTCGAACTGCCCCGGCGCGACTTCATTGTGACGCGTCTTGACGGGAATCCCCAACTTAAACAGCTCGCGTTCGGCCTCGCACATGAACGCCAACACGCGTTCGGGAATCGCGCCGAAATAGTGGTCGTCGAACTCCTGTCCCTTGGGCGGCTTGGCCCCGAACAGTGTTCGGCCCGCATTGAGCAAGTCGGGGCGTGCGTAGTAAAAGTTGCGGTCGACGAGAAAGTATTCCTGTTCCGGACCGGCCGTCGATGCCACGAACGCGCCGTCCTCATGACCGAAAATGTTGAGGATCCGCTGCGCCTGTTTGTTGAGCGCCTGCATCGAACGCAACACCGGCGTCTTCTTGTCCAGAGCCTCGCCCGTCCACGAAACAAACGCCGTCGGAATGCACAACGTCGTCCCGTTGGGGTTCTCTAAAATGTAGGCCGGACTGGTGACGTCCCAAATCGTGTAGCCCCGGGCCTGGGACGTGACGCGAATCCCGCCGCTGGGGAAACTCGATCCGTCAGGTTCGCCTTGGCAAAGTTGCTTGCCGCTGAATTCGGAAAGGGTGCCGCCGTCGGAGGTCGGCGACAGAAAACTGTCGTGCTTCTCCGCGGTCGCGCCGGTCAACGGATAAAACACGTGGGCATAGTGCGTCGCGCCTTTTTCCATCGCCCAATCCTTGATCGCCGACGCCACGACGTCTGCGATTTCCGGATCCAGCTTCTCGCCCGAATCGATCGTGCGAATCAACGACTTGAAGACGCTCTTGGGCAAGCGGTCTTTCATCACCGACTTGGTGAAGACGTTGGCCGAATAATACTCTTGGGCAGGAACGTCAACGAACTCGATCGTTTGGGGGCTCGAGATTCGGTTGATGACCGCGGCCACCGCGGTTCGTCGCGGTGTCGATCCGCCGCTGCTCGTGCTGGAGCCGCCGGCGGCACCTTTGGATGAGTTGGTGTCAACGGGATTGGCAAATGCTGTGCTCATGAAAAATCCTGATCATCAGGCGCGGTGAAAAAGTGGGGAAATCGACCAATGGCCTTCCATGATTTCGAACGACGCAAGCTCCACAGAAGGTTCGCCTGAGTGCCTGACGAGCGATTCAACGTGATTCGATAAAGACGAGGGACGCAATTCATTTCCAGTCCCCCAGACCGTCAAGGCACGTCTCGTACCGAGGCGGCGCGCGATTCCGCCAGCTCCCCGGCTGGGGAACTCTGAAAGCCGTGCGGTAGCGGCTAAGGGTCTGGACCAGCCCCTAAAAAAGGACCTGCGACGCCGGTGGGGAGAACCGCGCCGACGGGTTGCGGAGAGAATAGGCGACCGCTGCTTGATTTCTGCGCCATTGCAGCGCCGCTTTCCCGGGCCCACTGGACCACCGACGGACGCCAGCCTGGCGCAACGATCGTGAAATGGGACACATCGGACCAATCGGACTCATCGGTCGCATCAGTCCCATCCAGCGTTGGCCCCTTCGACCGAACCTACGGCTGTTGCGATCCCAAGCCGACGATTTCCAACAACCGCAGCGCGTTGGTCGTGGGGCTGACGCCGGAATGCATCTGATAGTCGAACGTCATCTGCTCGTTGCCCGAAGCGTCC